>JACCRE010000256.1 GCA_013813775.1 Planctomycetaceae bacterium | reverse complement strand
TGAAACCCAAGCTGTTTACAGCAAGTCGCGCTTGCCGTCGCGTGCGACCGACTTTTGGGACTCACGTCGAACGTCACTTTCATCGGGAAATCGCCAGTTTCTCGCAGATTTTGGTGCGCCGGCCCTGGTAGGCCACCGGATCGAGTGAGCGTTCGACTTCCGTGAAGAGACTGAGGTCTTTTCGCCGATGATGGTGTGAGCTATCATCGCCTGTCGGATTTGCCGGCCGAGTGTCGCCTGCCGTTTTGGATTCATGACCGTTCGTTCCCTCCTTCGCGGCTTGCTGCTGTGCCTGCTGACGCTTTGCGTCGGCGGGATCGGGCCGGCTGTGTTGGCAGCGGCGCCGCGGGTTCTCAATCCCAGCGCGGAAGAAGAGCGATCCGCCACCGAAACGATCGCGATCGGCGGATCGGCGTCGATGGGATTGCGACCTGGCCGAGCGAGCGAGGAAAGCCGCCGCCACGCCGGTGCGATTCCGTGGTTCGGCGGGAAGCCAGGCAAGGCCTCTCCGGGCCGCGAAAAGGTCGCTGTGACTTCTCTTCGCACGCTGCAAGTGCGAATTCAGGTCTAGCTGGTTGCGCGTTGAGAGTGCCTGCGCTGTCGACGTCCATTATGGGCGATGTCGTGCGCTCGACTTGTTCACCGCCGATGTGACGCCTCGCTGGGAATCGATCGGATTCCTGAGCCTCGTGCACATCATTCCCCCCCGAACTCAGGGAAAACCGCAATGCCTGGTCTCGAATCGCTGTTACGCCAGAACCGAAGCTGGTCGGAAGGCGTGCGTCTCGCCGATCCTCAATACTTTGAACGCCTTTCTTCGCTCCAGACTCCTGAGTACCTCTGGATCGGCTGCTCCGACAGCCGCGTTCCGGCCAACCAAGTGCTGGGATTGGCCCCCGGCGAAGTGTTCGTGCACCGCAATATCGCGAACGTCGTCGCGCACAGCGACTTCAACAGCTTGTCGGTCCTCGAATACGCCGTCGCGGTCCTCAAGGTCAAGCATGTGATCGTCTGCGGCCACTACGGCTGCGGCGGCGTGAAGGGCGCCCTGACGGATCATCATCTCGGCTTGATTGATAACTGGCTGCGACACATCCGCGACGTCCGCCAGAAGCACATCGAAGAACTGTCGGCGATTGAGGATGAGACCGAGCGCCTCGACCGGCTCTGCGAACTGAACGTCGCTGATCAGGTTTCGCACGTCTGCCAGACCACGATCGTGCAGCATGCTTGGAAGCGCGGCCAGAGCCTCAGCGTGCATGGCTGGATCTATGGCCTGCGCGACGGCCTGCTGAAGGATCTGCAAGTCTCGGCGTCGAGCATCGGCGACGTCGCTGAGGCCTATCGCATCAACGGCGTGAAAGTCGCCGCCGCGGCTACGGCTGCCATCCCTGCCTGACCACGTTCAGCGTGACGCTCCAAACTTCCGGCAAGCCGCAGGCGACCGCCAGCTGGCCATGGCCAAGATCCCTTTTGTTGAAATGAAGTTGAATCACCATGCACGCAGTCGATGCTCCCCCTCGCGCCGTCGATGCCGAGCCGGACGGACCGTTCTGGCAAACAGTTTTACGGCATGACTTCGCGGCGTCGTTCGTTGTGTTTCTCGTCGCGTTGCCGCTTTGCATGGGCATCGCACAGGCTTCAGGAGTGCCGGTCGCCGCCGGCATCATCACCGGCATCGTGGGCGGCATCGTCGTCGGCTGTCTGGCTGGATCACCGTTGCAGGTCAGCGGCCCCGCCGCAGGCTTGACGGTGCTCGTGTTCGGCTTCGTGCGTGAACACGGGCTGCCGGCGCTCGGAATCGTCGTGTTGTTGGCCGGAGCCATTCAGCTCACGGCCGGTTTGCTGCGCCTCGGACAATGGTTCCGAGCCGTGTCACCAGCAGTGATTCGCGGCATGCTGTCCGGCATCGGCGTGCTGATCTTCGCGAGCCAGTTTCACTTGATGGTCGACGACCGTCCGAAGGAAGGCGGCGTCGCGAATCTGATTACCATTCCGGAAGCGGTGGTGAAGGGCTTTCGTATTCCGGAACTGGCGCCGGCCGAAGCCCGCGGCGTGCGAACGCAGTACCTCCACCGCTTCAGTGAGCTGCATGAGCATCAGGAGGAAGTTCGCGAACTCGTTGCCGAGCGTGTTTCGGACAATCCCTCTCCGGAACAAGTCACGCTCGAACAGGGCCTCCTGAAACCGCTCGCCGCACGTCAGGGGCAAGTCCTCGAAGACTTGCGCAAGGAAGCGGCGGAAGCGAGAAGGTCTTCGCTCGCCGCCGATGGCTCGCGCGGGGCCAGGCAGTTCACTTCGGCTCTTGACCGAGCACTTTCCGCGAACGCGGCGGCGCTCGCCGCGCTTGAAGCGACCGATCTTAACACGGCGCGCGAACGACAGCTCGACGCTTCGGAATCCCTTGCCGCCGTGTCTTCGTCACTTAAGAGGCATGATTGGGCGGCGATGCTGGGTCTGCTGACGATCGTGACGATCGTCGTCTGGCAAACCGCGACGCCCAAGCGCTGGCGGCTCGTGCCGGGGCCGTTGATGGCCGTGTTGCTGACGGCGGGCGTCGCCTTCTCGTTGAGTCTGCCGGTGCTGTACGTTGAGGTTCCCGACAACCTGCTCGACGGCGTGCATTTTCCCTCACTGATCGTCTTGCAGGACGTGCCGGTTTCGGCATTGCTCACTGGTGCCCTTGTGTTCGCCGCCGTCGCCAGCGCCGAGACGCTGCTGTGCGCCACCGCCGTGGATCAGATGCATTCCGGGCCGCGAACCAAATACGACAAGGAGCTTGCCGCCCAAGGCCTCGGAAACATGGTGTGCGGGTTCCTCGGCGGCTTGCCGATGACAGGGGTGATTGTCCGAAGTGCGACCAACGTTCAAGCCGGCGGCCGCACGCGAGCCTCGGCCATCATGCACGGCCTCTGGCTGCTGGTGTTCGTTGTTGCACTCGGCGGGTTGTTGCGCTACGTGCCGACGTCGGTGTTGGCGGGCATCCTCGTCTACACCGGTTACAAATTGATTGACTTCAAGGCTCTTCGCGATCTGCGTAGTCACGGAAAGGGCGAAGTCATGGTCTTCGTCGCGACCGTGGTGGGCATCGTGGCGTTTGATCTGCTCACCGGCGTCATCATCGGCATCGCCCTGGCGAGCCTGAAACTGCTGTTGACGTTCTCGCGCATCAAGCCACGGCTCACGATGGATGCCGACGCCAACGAAGCGACGCTCGAACTCAACGGGGCGGCGACGTTCGTGCGGCTGCCGAAAATCGCCGCGGCGCTCGAGCAGGTGCCCGGCGGCTCGAAGCTGCACATCGACGTGAGCCGGTTGAGCTATCTCGACCATGCCTGTGCGGAACTGCTGGCGAATTGGACGAAGCAGCACCGTACGACCGGCGGCGACGTGGTCATCGACTGGGATTCGATTCCCGCCGAGGTCCGACGCACGATCGCACCCGCCCAGCAACTCCGCGACTCGATCAAACCCGCGGAACCGACGGCTGCCGCCGCGTTGGCGGAGCGGAGGGCGAGCTAACGGCGTCGCTAAGTGCGTCCTACGGCAAGGTGATCGCCGCCGTAATGGAGAACGACTGCCTCATCTGGTCATGCAATGCGGATGCTAACGACACCAAGGTGAAAACAACGGTAGCAGGGAAAATCCGCCGCGAATCTGCCGCACGCGGGGCCACGCAAGAGCGATCGGACGGCGTTGCATCGTCTGTGCCCACCGGGGAGAGTTATCCGAAAACGCTCGTTTTCCGCTTAAGTGTCCCGTAAGCCTTTGTTCTTACCGCGGCCGAAAACGCAGCGTTCACCCGCCGTCGGAGCCGAGCAGTACCAGTTCGGTCAGGTCTGGTGGAATGTAGGGATCGAACATCTGCCGTTCGCGGCCGCGGCTGTTGCGTTCGATGGCGTCGGCAATGCGGCGGAGGCGACGTTCCGAGCGGCTCGCCTGACGTAGTTCCGTCATCAGCGAGTATTCCGCCGGAACCGGACCTTGATCCAGCCAGACGTTCCGCAGCACGCCCAGATGGCTGTCGCGCGGCCATTCTGGGGGCGGCTGAGCGGTAACGTCATACTGGGCGACGTCCAGGAACAGCAGGTGCGCCCCTCTTGTCTCTTCCAGCAGGTCGGAGAGCCGGCGGCTCGTCACCGCGGATTCGTCGCTCGTCGGATCCGCCGTGCTATCGCTGGTGACGAGCACGAAATGCCCCTGCTGCTTCGAAGCCTCTTGCCCGCGGAAATAGATCAGCAACACGTCGTGCGCCGCCCCCGGTTCGGGCGGGCGATGCCGAAAGAGCTGCAAGCGAGCGAGCAGGTCGCCCGCGTAGACATCGCCGACGAGCGCCGGATAGAGAACGAGATCCTCCTTCGAGTCGTCTTTCTGTCCGCCGCGCAGTGACTCCACGACGCTGCTTGTGAACTGATCTCGCTCCGCTTTCGGCACATCCACGCCGATGGCGAGCAAGTGCACCCGCTGGCGGGCATCTGGATCGGAACAGTCGAGCACGATCTGACGATGCCCGCCCTCTTCCTCGGCGAGTGCCGGAAGTTCGAGCCGAACTCGATTCCCGGTGCGCCGGTTGAGCGCCACGTCGATCTGGAAGGGATGTTCCAGGCTCTCACCCGCAATCGAGACCCGGCGGCTCGATTGCAGGAAGCCGTTGACCCAGGAATGCAGATAAACGTTGCCATCCGCCGGCGTTTCTGATGCGGTCGACCAGACGATCCGGCCGTGCAACGTGCCGAGGTCCGTCGGAACCGATCCCATCACGCCCACGGTGCCGTCGTCACGCACGACGGGTGACAGTTCCTGACCGTCCGACGAGACGAGACGATCGATCTCGATCGACACGGGCGGCTGAATCACCGAAACCCGCGCCTCGGCTTGACCGACGCCGCCGTCGCGGGCGGTGACGGTGAACCGCAGCGTATTCACCGCGGCGCGAAGCGTCAGCGACCGCTCGAAATGATAGGCCCCTGCCGTCGTCGGCTCGGGGATCGGCAGGCTCTCATTGAGTCCATTCAGCGAAAAGGTGACCTGCGTCAAAGGGGACGATGCGCGAACGACCATTCTGATCGGAAGCTCTCGATTCGCGATCGTCGAGTCCGAAGGGACGTTCACAAACTCGACGACGACCGGTTTCGGAGCCGGACTGACTCTCGCGACGATGATTTCGGCGGGCTTCCGGGAGACGCCATCGGCATTGGCGATTGAGACCGCGATCGCATTGCTCGCCCGAGCGAGCGGGACACCGGGGATCGTCACCTCCCACATCTCATCAACATCGCCCTTCTCAGTAACGACGCCCGTGGCTGCGACGGAGACGCCGTTGACGATCATGCGCACGTTGTCCGGCTTGAGTTCGCTCGCCGAGCGAACGATCGCCGTGAGTTCGACCGCTGCGGCTTCCGTTTCCTCCGGAGCGCTGAGCGACGTAATGAAAGGCGGCCGCAGCCTCGTGACGACCACCGATCCGCCGGACCCGACCGGACCCTGCGGACCGACGAGTCGCGCTTCAACGCGGTTGATGCCGGGAACGAGCCGTGCCTCGGCGGAAACGATCGACGGTGCGTCGGACGGCGCCAACTTGACCCGAACCGCTTGGCCGTTCGCCGTCATCGCCTCGCCGTTTTGCAGAAACTCCACCTCCAGCGGCAGAGGCCCGCGATACGCCTCAACACGGGCTTCAATCTTGACGGGCGGGACGCTTCCGTCGTCGGAATCAAAGAACTCCGTCCCGGAGAGCGGATTGCGAAGCACGATTCGCGGCAGTTCCGGCGGGCGCGGAGCCGCGGCGGCGGCAGGTCGCATCCGCAGGGTCACCCGGCCTCGCACGACATTGAATCCATCGCCCTCCGCGCTGTATTCGAGATCGTGATCGCCGGCGGCGAGCCGCAGGTCGCTGAGGTCAGCGGTCCAGACGCCGCGCGCATCCGCCGCCGGGGTCATCTCGAGGGCTTCGCCCTCTTCCGCCTTCCAACGGACCGTTGCCACCCGATCGGCGGGTACGCCGGCCACTTCGACGATCAGTTCCGCAGGGACGGCCTCGACGTCAAGCGATTGTCCTTCATCAGGCAGTTGCGGGTTGCCGTCGGCGTCGCGGAACAGGGCCGAGACCTTCGGTTGCACCGGCGGCCATTGGTCGGGAACACGGCCTGTCGTCACAAGTGCCGAGAGCAGGCCGCGTCCGAAGAATGCCTCGCGATACTCGCCCAGATCCGCGAAACGGACCGGCTCGTTGGGCTGCAGCGGATTGAAGTGCCAGCCGACGAGTCGCTCGACGAGCCGGTCGCTCGATTCGAACGGCCCCAAGGGACTCCAGCCGATCCACGAGACGCGCCCGGCGGCGACGTCGTCCTCGAAGAACAGGGTGAAGAGCGGCTTGCGTTCATCGATGGCCTGACCGATCGTCGCGGCGACATCGCCGGCGTTCGTGCGGAGCGTGATTTGAGTGTTTGCCGGCGACTCGGCGACGAAGCGATAGAACTCGCCAGCAGTCTTGAATGTCCGCAACGGTTCATCGCCGTTGACGACGCCGCGAATCGTTCGGCCGACGGGAAGCACGCGGCGAATTTCGGCTGAAGCCTCATCGGCGAGTTCCTTCACCACCAGCGTTCCGTCGTCGCCCGGCGCAACGTTCAGGCCTCGCAGCAAACCGATTTGGCCGATGAGTTGATCGAGGTCGCCGAGCCACCAGACGTTGACGGTGCGGTCGGACGACGTCGAAAGCAGCAATCGCCCGTCCTTCGAGAAAGACAACGCGGTGACCGCGCTTGTATGTCCCGTGAGCTTGCGTATCCGCTCGCCGGTGCGCGCGTCGTACAGATAGAGCCAGCCGGCGTCGTCGGAGCCGGTGGCCGCAGCGGCGACGATCGGCTGATCGATGCCGGGAATCGTGGGACACGTCGCGAACGCGTCGCACCGCGCCGGGACCGTCGCGGTCGCTGCGGCACCGTTTGGAGCCGCGATGCGAAGTCGTGTTTCCGTTTGCTGCGCGGAAGCTGAAATCTTCCATCCGGTCGCTTCGGCAGCATCGCTTTGCCACCCGGTGCGATCGCTCGCGACTTCACCCGCTGTGATGTCCAGCACCTGCATTTGCCGTAGTCCGTCGGCGAAGCGCACGCCACGGCGGTCCCCTTTGCGGACCCAAGTCGCGTTCGTGACACGCCGGCCGATGCCGTCGAGACGTTCCATGGGTCGGGTTTCGCCAGCGGCGAGCTTCGCAGTCTCGAAAACCAGCACCGAGCCGTCGGACTCCGACGCCGCCGCGAGAAAGCCGTTCGACGAAGCTGCCAAGGCCGGCGTCGCGGCGAATGCCAGCGGGACCGGCTTGCCGAGTGATCGACCATCAACAGGGTTGCGAAGTTCCAGCGAGTACTTCGGACCCGCAGTGGTCGCCTCAGCGAGCGCGACAGCCAAGAACTCTCCCGGTTGCCCCGATTCCCTCGTCGCAAAAGCGGTAGCGACGGCGGCGACGCGGCTTGAAAAGTTCACCGGCGAGCCGACCGGCTTCCAATCCTTCGGATCGGGCGGAAGGCTGCGGCGGATGAGCCGGTTCACGCCATTGGAGAACTCGCCGTGGATGATTTGTGCGTTACGCGGGTCGAGGGCGCAGGCCATCGAAAGCTTCACGTCGAAGCCGCGCGGCTTCTCGGCGGAACCGACATCCCACACCCGCACCCAGCCGTCCGACCAGGTGAAGGCCGTCCGCACGTTTCCGTTCGGCAGCGTCCAGGCGGCGACCGCCGGTGCGAATCGATCGCCCGGCTCCTTCGGCAGATTGATGCGAGCGGTCTCTTTGCCGTTGTCCACGTCCCAGGCGCGGGCGGTGCCCTTGAGCTTGCCTCCCGGCGGCTGTTCGAGGCCGAGGGAGATCAAGGCCGTTTTTGCGCCCTTGGAGAAGGCTAACCCGATCACCGGACCTTGGTGGCCGTGCAGCCGCTTGACCTTGCCCGACTTGAGATCGAACAGGAAGACGGAGCCGATGTCTTCGAGCGTGTCGGGGAAGAAGGCCGAGTTCGGCCAGATAAGCCCGGAGTTCCGGAAGTCGGCCATGCCGCTGCCTTCGGCCCAGCCCCAGCCGCCCGCAGCGAGCCAGCGGCCGTCGTCGCTTACGGCAAGCGCGTTGATCGTGCCCCACAAGCCCGGCCCGACGGGCAGCCGCAAAGTGCGCTCGGGCTGCGGCACGAAGTGGGCGGGTCGCCCTTGATACTCGTCATCGGGAGTGAGGCCGAGCCGCCAGAGGTGAATGACCTTGTCGTTGCCCGCTGCGTAGAGCGTCGTCCCGTCAGGACTGAAGGCCACCGCCGCGCTACGCGCCTGCGGGCCTTTCGGATTCAGCCGCAGGATCGGCGGTGACGTCGGGACTTCCGGCTCATCGCCGACCGCAACCTTGTTCGTCGGCTCAACTGCGGCTGCGTCGTCTTGCGAAGGCTTCTGCTCAGTCGCTGCTGCCGGCTTGGGATCCGTCGGCGACGGCGCGAAGGGGTCGTCCTCCGGCGTGGGCTGGAGGAACGTGATCAGAGCAAGAACGAGCAGGCGGATCATGACTCGTATTCTTCACGATGTGGAAGCGTCTCAGTTCGACCTTCGCAGCTCTCGACCGCAGCGGCGTCGCAAAACATCTTTCCGAGCCGCTCGATCTGCCGAAAAAGTTTTAGTCCGGTTGCTCCAGAACGACCCGAAACCCCGTCCACGGTTGGGGGCCGGCTGGTCCGTACTGCGGCTCTGTCATGGCCGCGAAAGTCAACGGTTCGCTTTGAGCATAGTTCTGTCCTCGACGCATGACCTGGGGGCCGTCAACGTCCTCCCATTGATCCTGCGAGGCCAGATCTCCGCCGAAAAAGCTGGTGCTGGTCAACTCCCAGCCGTTGCCGGCGACGTCCTTCATGCCGAACGTGCTGACGTCATGCTTCGAAGATCCGATGGGAATCGGCCCGGTCGCTTCGCGGCCGACGGCGACGTCCAGTTTGGAGATGTCCTCCAGAACCTCGAATGGACCGGTCGCCTCCTTCGGCCGATCGTCCAGGCCGGCGGCCTTGTCCCATTCCTTCGTCGTCGGCAGACGCCCGCCAAGCCATGTCGCAAAGGGGACCGCTTCGCGCAGCCGCACATTCAGGACCGGGAACATCGCCGCCTGGCCCTCGACTCCCAGCGATCTTCCGGAGGCTTCCGCGCCTTTCGTCCACAGCGAGCCGGCAACAACCTCGGGATGCGCGTCGGCGAAGGCGTGGAACAGGTCATTCCAGACCTTCGTCTCCATAATGTAGAAGGCAGGCGGATCACTGAAGCGCTCGCTCGGGATCAGCAGGAATGGCACGTCGATTTTCGATCCGTCGGCACGCTCGACAGTTCTGAGAATCCGGCTCCACGCGACACGATCGGCACCGGGGCTGAGTTCAAGCAGTTCGGCGCCGGGCGCGGCGGTCATGCCTTCCACCAGCCATTGCCGCTTCGCAGGCACCGGCGGCTCGACGGGAGCGATCGTGTCGGCCTCCACGCGATCGCGATCCACGGACGCGGCGTTCGCGTCTTTGGAGTCGGCGACCGTTGAGCCTTTCACGTCCCAAGGCCATCGCAGGTCCGTCAGCCGGCTGATCGCCGTAAGCCCCGCCGCCGTGGCGACGAGCAGGACCATCGCGAATGCAAGCCATGCCCTGCGGCCGCGTCGTCGTGCGCCGAACCCGACTTGACCCCGCCGCAGATCAAGCGCGAGGTCCGCGGCGGTGCCGTAGCGGTCGGACGGTTTCTTCGCGAGGCACTTCGCCAGCACTGCGTCGATCCAAGCCGGCAACTTCGGGTTGAGTTGCCGCAACGGCCTCGGGTCTCGCTTGAGAACCTCTTCCTTCAGGCCCTCGAAGGACTGTGCCGGGAACGGGCGGCGGCCGGTGAGGAGTTCGTACAAGACAACGCCGAGCGCCCAGACATCGGCCCGGCCATCGAGCAGGTGCGCTTCACCCGTGAACTGCTCCGGGGCCATGTACGCCGGGCTGCCGAGCACTTCCCCCTTCGCGGCCTCCTGCTGCTCATCCTGCAAGGCGATGCCGAAATCAGCGACGCGCACGTCGCCGTCGCGGTTGATCATCAGATTCGCGGGCTTCACGTCGCGATGCACAATGCCGGCGGCGTGAGCGGTGGCGAGCGCCTCGGCGGCTTCCGCGACGATCCGAGTCGCCTCTTCGACACTAAGCTTGCCCTCGCGCGTGAGTCGGGCGGACAGATCCTCGCCATCCACGAGTTCCGATACGACGAACGGACGCCCGTCGGACGTCACACCGGCATCGTACACCGCGACCAGTCCTGGATGTCGAAGCCGCGCGAGCACGCGGCCTTCCGCACGGAAACGAGCGACGGCGTCGGCCGACAGCTTGCGGCCCGAGCGCGGCAGCTTGAGCGCGACGTGCCGGTCGAGTTCCGGATCAGCCGCCTCTAACACCTCCCCATAGGTGCCGCTGCCGAGAGTGCGAATAAGTTGGTACCGGCCGATCTCGACCGGGCGCGGCGGCTCGGGAACGGGAGCAGGAGCCGGTAATGGAGGAGGAGGCAGTGGCGGCAGCGGTGGGAATGAAGAACTGGCGGCTCCGCCTGAACCCTGTCGTGACGACGAACCGCTTCCCTGCGATTCCTCATCATCGCGCGACAAACTTGTCTCGACCGAACGGCTCGTGCCGACGCCGTGACTGTCTTCCCACGAGTCGTGGAACGCGGGCAGCCCGGAGTCCGACGCGGCACCGGGCTGAAGAGTCCCTGGAGCCATGCTTTCCGATTCGGCGGAATCGGTTCCGCCGTCGCCGGTCGTCACGATTTTCTCGATCTCTTCGCCGGTGAGTTCGGGAAAGCGACGGGCGTAATCGTCCGACTTCACCGCCTCGCCGACCTTGATGCGAAATCGTGCCTCAGTGGCGAGCAACTCTCGCAACAGCGTTGCCCGGGTGTGAGGTTCGGCACGATCGAGGTGATCTTCGATGCGGGGCCGCTTGCCCGCTTCGAGTTCCTCCAGGAACCGGCGCGTCGACTCGTCGAGCCGCCACTTGCCGGGCCCGCGGCCGAACGCCCCGACCTTCATAAATGCTCCTTTGTTCGCGACAACCATCACCATACCACGAACGAAGAGTCGTGCGAGCCGGGTCGGTTCCGCAACGGCCGAAACCGCTGCACGACTCACCTACGCCGGTTCGGGGTGGCCGTTACGCGCTGAAGCGTAGAGAACCACGCGACAGCAAGAAGAAGCAGCACACGCATATGCCGTTCAAATGGCCGGCAGGCATCAGGCGCCTGTTCCGAGCAGCCGACGCAGCTTTTCCCAACCGCTGGCACGTTCGTGCTCGAGCTTGCGGAGGCGTTCGGCGATCCAGGCGTGTTCCAGGGCTCCATCAATCGCAGAGGTGCCCTGTGGACGCGCCGGTTCCGTCGTTTGACGCTTCCCTTTCTCCGCCAGCGGAGTGCTGGCGGCCTTCGGGGCCGCCTTTGGAACGGGTGCGTTCTGCGGTGCCGCCCCATCGGAGGGAGATGCGCTGGCAAGACGCAAGGCCTGCTGTTGAGTCGCCTGAATCTCGCTGGTGATGTCCTGCAAACGGCGCAGCTCGCTGAAGATTTCGTCACGCAGGTCGACGCGGACCGACTCGAACAGTCGCTGGACGACATCCATCTGATGCCGTGACTGTTCGTGAAACTGCCGCTGCAAGTCAGCCAAAGCTCCCACCAGAGCCATAACAACGCTCTCGGGCACGCCGCTGTTCGTGGCCGTTGAGGGGGCCACGATCGTCGTCTGAACATCCACCTTCGGAATCGATTGCGGAATCGTGCGCGCGATCCCGGTGACGACTTCGAGTCGATACCGACCGACGCAGAGGCGATCGCCGACTTCGAGGCGCGAACGATTGACCGTACGTCCGTTGACGATCAGGCCGCCGCGACGCACGAGGTCCACCGCGAAGGCTCCGTCTCGCGACAGCATCACCCCGGCATGCACGCGTGAAACGCTCTCGTCGTGCAAACGCAATTTGCACATCGGCGATCGGCCGGCGAGCGTGATGGGACGTTCGAGCGGCACGCTGGCGACGAGGTCGCCGTCTTCCGTATGAACGCGCAGCCCGAGGTCATCGATGCCACCAAGGCCGATCGGCTGTCGCGAAAAGAGTTGCGTCGCCGACGGCACCGCATTCAAATCGAACCCGATCGCATCTTCCCCAGACCAACCAAGTGCATAGGGACCGACCTGCAACGTATCCCCGGGGGCGAGCCAACTCAGGGCAACCCGTTCGCCGTTGCGGGAAATGCCGGTTCGGCTGCACAAGTCGACAACCAGAAGGCCGCCGGCGACGCGCTGCAGCAACGCGTGACGCCGCGAGACGTCGCGATGGGTCAGCCGCAGGTCGCATTGTGAACCGCGGCCGATCAGAATCGTCGACTCGTCGATTCTCAATCGCTCGGCCGAAGCCGACTGCGGACTGCGGAGCACGAGGTCGAGCGGCGCCGAAGCCGCCTCCGGCAGCATCAGCGCGGTTCCGACGTTCGATGTCGCCAGCGATGAAGACTTGAAGGACGGCTCAAGCGACGTGAGGGCAATGGAAGTCTGTGACGCGGGTCGCGCAGGCAGCCGAGGCGGCTCCGTCGCATCGCTCGCCTTCGCCGTTGGGGAGCTTTTCAACGCCTTGGGTCTTTGGGACTGCCGTGCAAGCTTGGCGATTGCGTCAGCGGCCTCGGCTCGCTCAGGCTCTTCCTCAAAGGAAAATTCGTCGACGTCCATCACGGCGGGCCCGCCCGGTATGGAACTCGGTCGCAGCAGAGAGCGTCTTCGGCGAGATGACTGGCGAGAAAACATGGATTCTGAGGACCGTCGGTGCGCAGTTCGATCTCGGACCCACGATTATGGGCGGCTGTATCGTTGTGCGGCAACAGGCACTTTCCGCTTCTGAACCCGTTTTCTCAACCTGAGTTTCGCAAGATTCCGCGATCTTTGCGGCTCTCGTCGTGAAATCTTCGTATTCTTCGCCTGGAAAGCCTGCCCCACCGGATTCTGACACGCGAGACTCGCTTGCAAAGGCCAAAAGTCGAGATCGTGGTCATTGGCGGGGGAATCGTTGGGCTGGCGACGGCTTTTCGGGCGACCGAGCGGTTCCCCGGCCGCAAGATCGTCGTCCTCGACAAAGAACAGACGATCGCCAGGCATCAGACCGGGCACAACTCCGGCGTTTTGCATACCGGAATCTACTACCGCCCCGGCAGCCTGCGGGCGAGCAACTGCCGCGATGGCAAGCTGGCGATGGAGGTCTTCTGCGAACGAGAAGACATACCATTTGAACGCTGCGGAAAAGTGATCGTCGCGACGGGTGAAGACGAGCTTCCGCGATTGAAGACGCTGCTTGAGCGTGGACGGGCGAATGATGTCCGTTGCGAGTTGGTCGGGCCTGGGCGGTTGCGAGAGATCGAGCCGCACGCAGCGGGGCTGGCGGCGATCCACGTCCCGGAAGCGGGAATCGTGAACTATGCCGCCGTATGTGAACGTCTTGCCGAACGGGTCCGAGAAGCGGGCGGCGAGATCCGACTGGGCACGCGTGTTACAGGAATTCGCACCGGAAGTGGCTCGGTCGTCGTCTCGACAACCAATGAAGACATCGAAGCGGTCGTCGCGGTGAACTGCGGCGGGCTGCACTCCGACCGCCTCGCCACGCTCAGCGGGGCAAAGATCTCGGCGAAGATCGTTCCGTTCCGGGGCGAGTACTACAAGCTGCGGCCGGACGCTGAGAGGCTCGTGAAAGGGTTGATCTACCCGGTCCCCGACCCGCGGTTTCCGTTTCTGGGCGTGCACTTCACGAAGATGATCGACGGTGGCGTCGAGTGCGGCCCTAATGCCGTTCTTGCCTTTGCCCGCGAAGGTTACACGAAGACAGCCGTCAACATCGTCGACCTTTTCGAATCGCTTTCCTACCCGGGCTTCTTGCGAATGGCAGCCAGGCACTGGCGCACCGGGTTCGGCGAAATGTGGCGAAGTCTCAGTAAGGCTGCCTTCGTCCGTGCCTTGCAGCGGATGGTTCCGGAAGTTCGTCCCGAGCAACTTGAAGCCGCTCCTGCCGGCGTCCGTGCGCAGGCGCTCGGCCGCGACGGAACACTGGTCGATGACTTCGTGATCGAGAGTTCGGACCGCGTGATCAATGTCCTCAATGCCCCGAGCCCCGCCGCCACGAGTTCGCTCAACATCGGCACGATGATCAGTGATCGAGTCGCCAGCCGGCTTGAGTAACTCGGCTTGCTGCTGTCAAAATGATCTCAAACGTCACCACCTGACGACAAGTTGGGCACTACGTCTGATGATCGACAGAATGCACTCGAGGAAACCATGATCGTCGCTTCTATAAATACACACATAAGTTACGACGACGATCTCGACAATGTCGCTTTTTCGGATTAGGTGGCCTGGCATTCGCATCAAGAAATCCAGAGCAATTTGCCCCAGCCGCCTTCCCGGAAAGTTCCGGAGTGTTAACATAGATTCTCCAGATCACCCGCTTGCCGGCCCTTTCGGCGGGCCGAATAACGGACGTCGGTGGTCTCTTCCTATGTGCGGCAGCGATCTCGTCCAAGGACTGACAGCTGCTCTTCACCATGAACAGGCAACCTTTCCAGACACCTCCTTGCTGGTGGTCTCCCTGCCTCAGTCCTCGCTGGATGCGGCTGTGGCGCCCTTATCGCCGTTTTCGAGGCATGCGGCAGCACGGACTCGCTGAAGTCGAAGTGCGCGGCATCGAACACGTGCAGGACGCGATGGCCGAGGGCTACGGCGTCTTGATCACGCCGAATCACCCGACGCATGCCGACCCGTTCGTGCTCGTGGAGGCCTCTGAAAGACTCGGCACGCCGTTCTATTTCATGACGGCGTGGCAAGTGTTCGCGATGACGCACCGCCTCGGCCGCCGCGTCCTTCGCCAGCACGGTGCCTTCAGCATCGACCGCGAAGGGCATGACTTGAAGGCGTTTCGGCAAGCGGTCGGCATCCTGCAACATCAGCCGCATCCACTGGTCGTATTTCCGGAAGGCGAAGTTTTCCATCTCAACGATCGAGTGATGCCCTTCCGCCGCGGCGCGGCGACGATGGCCCTGCGGGCTGCCCGGCGGAGCGGTCGACCCGTGGCGTGCGTGCCCTGCGGCATGAAGTTCCAATTCGTCGATGATCCGATGCCGCGACTTCTCGGCGTCATCGGTCGCGTCGAGAAGCGCCTTGGTTGGACGCCGTCCTCCGACACGCCGGTGCCGCGACGCTTGCAGCGAATCGCTTCCGAAGTGCTGCTGCGCATGGAGCTTCAGCACTTCGGCGAGGCCCGGAACGGCCCGCTGCGACGGCGACAGTCTGATCTGCTCAGCGCGTTGCTGACAAAACTCGAAGCTCGCCATGGCTGTTCCGCCTCGACCGGCACGATTCCCGAACGAGTCAAGCAGCTCCGCAGACGGGTCATTTCAGCCATCGAAACATCGGCCGATCGAGAGCAACACGCTCGATTGCGGGCCGATCTCGACGAGTTGTTTCTCGTCATGCAGCTTTTCAGCTATCCGACCGATTACCTCACCGGCCAGCCCAGCGTCGAACGCATCGCGGAAACGCTCGACAAGCTGGAAGAGGATCTGCTGGGCGTGAGAACCGCCCGTCGGCGCGGCGTGCGTCGCGCGATCGTGACGTTCGGCGAACCGGTGATCGCCGGTCCCTTCGACTCCTCTCCCGGGGCGGCTCGACCGCTCACGGACCTCCTCCAGAACCGCGTTCAGGGGCTCGTCGACGAGATCAATGCTCCGTCGTCGCTGCCCCTCGCTCCCGCCGCGCACCTCCAGCCGTTCGCCGAGGAACTTTCGACGGTCTCGCTGGCGGGATGATCCCGCTTCGATCTCCGACCGTCACCTCATTCGCGAAAGACCACTGAAGAATCGGCTCTCCCATGACGGATCGATCACTCCACGCGCCGCTCCGAACGTTCTATAGCACGTTCGCTCGCTACATCGTTCTCGCCGCCGTCGTCGCCGTGCCGCTGCTGGCGTTTGGTGTCCAGCGGGCGATGCGCGGCGGGAACAACGACGTTCGCCAGTGGCTGCCGGCGGGATTTCAAGAGACGATCGACTACGACGGTTTCCTTGCGCAATTCGGCAGCGAGGAAATGGCGGTCGTGAGTTGGCCGGGGGCGACGCTCGACGACGAACGGCTCGATCGGGTCGCCGCCGGGCTTCGTGCGCATGTCGGTCCTGACGACGCGGCGACGCAACCAACAGCTTCATCACCACAGTTTCTCTTCAAGCGAGTCCTGACGACGCGCGAGGCGCTTGCGGACCTGACGGCGGAGCCGATGAACCTGCCGCGTGCGGTCGCGGTCGAGCGG
>JACCRE010000283.1 GCA_013813775.1 Planctomycetaceae bacterium | reverse complement strand
CTGCGGTAACTTCGGACATGGCGGTGTGCTCCTGGAGAAAAAGGACGTTTGCTCAACACCTTTCTCGCCAAGCACGCCGCCTTCTTCAACTCACCTCCATCCACGACTTTTGGTTATATCTCGGCATAATTCGGGCTAAGCTATTGAAACATTGGTTCTGTGGGACTACCCTGATTGTCGCTCGATAACTGTCACGACGACACCACTTACCGCAGGACGAGTAATCACTATTCTTTCCGGAGGTGACGATGAGGAGTGCATCCTGGACGAACCAAGGTCTCTTTGCGATCGTGGCATTGGCCGCGTGTGGCAATTTGCCGCTGCTCCACGCAGGGACGGCTCCTTTCGAGACCTGCAAAGATGAGTTGGGACTGACCGATCAGTCGGTTGAAGACGCCTGCAGTCAATACTGCACAGGAAGCAATTTTACTCTAACAGGTGATGGGAGCTGCACCTATACGATTACCGCGGACCCGGTCGCGCCCGGAGACTGGGAACTGCATGATAGTGATACAGTGCCTCACGATTGCTGTGGAACCCTCAACTGCAGTGAGCCTAACTATTCGTTGACCGTGACAGGTAGCTCAACGGCTAGCGTTCAAGTCGGTTTCGCCTATAAGATCAGCGCAAACGTTGCTGTCGAGGCGAAGGCGGCGCTCCTCGGCAAGGTCAGTGGAGGCTTAACGACGGAAGCCAATTTCAGTACAAGCGCTTCGTATTCAAGCACGGCAGAAAAGTCGAAGACGGTTGGTTTTACGGCGAACACTCCGGACTGTGGGAAAAAAGTCTGGTACCTCGCAATGTTTAATGGGACTCGCGGGGCGACGGGTGAGATTCATCTTAAGTACACCGGCGTTTGTAGTGGTACGTCGTGTACTCCGAATCCGAGTCCTGTGGTGACATTTGGGGAGAAGTCAGAGGGTATTAGTCTGGACGGGGCCGAGAAGAACGTGACATCTATTACAGAGTGTGACGTTGCGTGTCCCGGCCCTTACCCCGTCGAAGACGGCTGTCAGTCATCGGGGACAACAACGCAGCCCTGCGACCCGTGGACTCCACCAGATCCGCCAAGTGCGACGTAATGGCTTAAGGAGTCTGGTCATTTGTTGCTGGGCAGTCCGCCGCAGTTTTGCGTCGGGCTGCCACTTTTCTTTCTACGCCCGGTCGGCAACCGGCGGGATTTCGTCTCGGCAGAGGCGTTCACGGAACGAAAGGCGCGGTCTCGGTGATGAAACGCAGCATCCACTCATTCTTTCAAATGGTGCTCTGTCTGCTAATGAGCGGGGTGGCTCTCGCACAGTCCGGCTCACCGACAGTCGCCCAGGACCCCTACCAGATTCTCCTGCAGAAGTACGTTGACGAACATCGTCACCCGGAACCTGGCGACATGGGCGACTTTCACCGCTTCTGGCGCGATCAGTTTCGGGCAGCGATTTCCGGTAACGACGAGATCACGCCCTCGCGGCTTCGGATGCTTGATGAGCTGGGCGCGATCGAACGGCATCTCGGGGAGGCAGTTTCGTCCTTCAAAACATACGAACAGATGCGACGAGAGGCGGAGTCGATCGGTGAGAAGCGCTCGCTCGTCCTCGCCCTGGACAACGCGTTCGAGCTGTCGGGACCGCATCATAGCATTGCCGATGATGAACAGGCGGCAGAGATCCGGGAAGCGTACGTGGCGGCAGCGGGCGACTATGCCGGAGAGTCAAAGTCCGATGATGCATACACTCGCTATGCAAACGCCCTTGTCAGCGTGGCTTCTGCCTTGGTTAAGGAGAGTGGCTACGACGAGGAAGAGGCTGCGCGAGAACAGGATCTCAGCCGCGCGATTGAGTTATTGAGCGCGGCGATCGATCTCGGGCCAGGCCATGGGAACAACTCGCTTGCGACGAGAAAATACTGGCTGGCAGGTGCGCTGGGGAAAATGGGAAGGCGCGAGGAGGCCGCGGAGGTATATGATCAGATCGCCGCGATGGAACAGGATAATCTTTCGGGGCTGTGGATGAAACAGCTGGCGGCGGAGCAACGATACAAGCGAAACAGCCCTGAATACGCGAACGCTTTAGAGAAGATCCTGGCGGATCACGAACGCGATGGCGGTGTGGATGAATATGAAACCACGCTAAGGCAGCGGCTCGGGATGGCGCACTATAAGACCGGCGAATACGAAAAAGCCAATGCTGTTTTCACAGCCGCCACCGGAAAGAGTGCGAGCGACGGTGCGAACGCTTACAACCTGTTTCTTTCCGGCCGGAGTTTGTACCTTGGAGGTAATGCGGAAGCTGCGAAAGACGTCTATCTTGAAGTCATCAGGCGTTACCCCGACTCCGGAAGCGCAAAGGCTGCCACCGTGGAACTGGCCAGGGTTGAAGATGACGAAAAGCAGGCCGACTTCGAAAGTACACTGCAACCAATTGATGCCGGGCAGGGAACGGGCAAAGCAACGCGGATTTTTGTGATCATCAATGTGATCATGTTCGCTGGATTCGCTCTGCTGCTCCTTTACAGGAAACACAGTTTTAGAGGACAGGGGTAGCCCGGTCGGGCAACGGTTGCATCTGACAGGTAGGCAGGCTGTCTCATTGTCTCAACATTCGGAAGACTGAAAGATGATGCGAAACAAAGCGACAGTTTGTCTTGCTGCAGTCCTTGCCGTGCTTCTTGCAGCGGGTTGTTCCCGGGAGATGAACACGATAGCCGCGTCCCCTTCGCCGCGTTCGGATGCTGCAGGAACAGACATCCCGGATGGAGATCTGCCCAACAGTCAGATGATCTCTGTCCATCCAGGCATGGCCCCTCAGCAGGAATACGTCGTTGGCAAAATGCCGTACAACTGCAAGGTGTCGATTGAGATCCCGATCCGGAATGACACGGCTCACGCTGTCCGACTGGCTTTCGCCTCCGCGGATTGTGGCTGTGTCTCGAATGGCGCGAACGTCGTCCTTGCCCCAGGCAAAGCCGGAACGATAGCAGTCAATCTAGACCGCGTGCGGGCGGGACTGTTTTCCAGAAAGGTCGTCTATTCGATATCCGGGGCGGGATCGATGGAGCCCGTCGTGATTACGATCAGGGGTGAGTGTACTCATGAATTATTGACACCCGGTGCCTCATCGCTTGGAAAGCTGACTCCCGGCGAAGAAGTCACTGTGCCGATCGAAGTTCATGATGTCTGGACGAATCACTGGCGAATCGTGTCCGGTGAGCAGTTTTCGGGGCCCACTTCGGGGGAGGTCGTCATCGGTGACGGCGAAACGGAAGTTACGGTTCGTGCTCCTGAATTGAGTAGTAAGCGCTGTGAGTGGAAGTATCGCTTTCAGCTGGAGTCGCTTCACGAACCACGGGAAGCCTGTGAAGGATTTGTGGCTCTTGCCTGTCAGGTAACGAATGGTGTATTTTCGACCGACGACCTGTATGTGGGCGTCGTTGATGTCGACGAAAGTGCCCTTGTGTCGCGGACTTTTCAACTCGAGCGACCTGACGTTGATTTCTCAAAAGCGGTGCTCGAAGGAGATCATGCAGACGCCATCGAGGTGCGGGTGAATGACCTCGATTTCGAGGTGAATGTCAACCCGGATGTGGAGATGCGGCCGGGCCTGCATAAAGTGTCGTTTCGGCTGCCGAAGTCTCCGGACAGCCCCGGACAACGGCGCCCTGAGACCAAGGGTACCGGAGTGTCGATTAGTTGGATGGTGTTACCTTGAGTTAAAACCTGCCCAGACCTGAACCGGGTGGCCCGCGCTGGACGAAGGAAGCCCGGGAACTCGCATCCGTCCGGGGATTTGTTGACCTTCAGCCCGCGATCAGACACTGCCTCTGGTTGCAGAACGGTATCCGGATATCTCTATGTCACATTGCTCGTCGCATCGTGTTTTATGTCTCGTCATGTTTCTGTTGCTGTCGCCGACTCGGCTCCTGGCCGCTGAGGCAGATAGCCCGAACGTCGTTACGAAAGCTGCGTGGACCGTCACTCTGCTCAATGTGTGCCATGGGACGTCATTTATAGAACCGACGAGTACAAATCCTGGTGGGGTACCCGGGCCTCTTGCAGTAGAGTGGATCGAAGTCGCCCTGCTTGTTCAAAGAACAACGGAAGATCGCGTCAAAGTGGCGAGTTGGCAGATGATCGATGAGGATGGCATGCCACTGGTCGAGCGATTGGTCGGCGCAGGACGATCAGGTTCCGGCACCACGGAGATCGATGTCATCGATGCTCAAAGCGCAAAACTGCGAGACGTGCTGCGTCCGTTGGAATTGACCCGGCAACAACTGGATTCCGGCGGCAAGGTTCTTCTGCTGTATCAGGCAGGGAAAATTACTGAAACTGATCGTGGAGTGATCGAATTGAAGCTCTCGAATGACCAGCCGGCCGAGGCCACTAGCCTCCGCGTCAGGTTTCCGCTTCCTTAGTGCGAGCGGCCCGGCTGCTCCGGTGGAGTCCTCAGCGGGTGGTGGGCCGCACATTTGCGTATTGAGCTGTTGCTGTTGCGGATGGCTGTGAAGTCGAGACGCGCCGGGGCTTTATGACGGAGCAGAAGAATGGGCGCTCGTCAGTTGTGGGTTAACCGTTACAGTAGTCGGCGACGGATTGGCCCCGCGTCGGGGTAGTGACGGCCGATGCGACGAAACGGACAGAGCCGCAACTCGTGCAAAGTCCGCCACCGATCTGACACATGCCGGCACGCGTGCCCTGATTTGAGCGGCCGCGACCACCTGCTGCTGGTGCCACGATCGGTGATACAACCGGCTGGTAAGACAGACTCTCTGCTTTTCGGCAACGTCGACGGACTACGCAGCCCACATATTCGCACCTTGAATATCCGAATACCGAACAGTCATGTTGGACTTCGAGGACTGATTGTCGAGGTTTCCAAGTGTCGTTCTGCGAATGCTTTCGAGTGCGGACCAGCTTCATTGTCGCGGTACTTCTCGTCCTGCAAGGTGGACTGCTGGCACATCGAGCGTTCATTGACAGTCCGACCCGGAACGAGCCAGGGCATCTGGTCGCCGGGCTGAGCCACTGGAAGTTCCAGCGTTTTGACCTGTACCGAGTGAATCCACCACTCTATCGGTTGATTGCCGCAATCCCTGTCCTTGCGGTGGATCACGAGGAGGATTGGTCGGGATTCTACGACGCTCCCGGTTCTCGGCCGGTTTTCGGAATCGGAAACTCATTCGTCGAAGCCAATTCCGACCAGGTCAGTTTTCTGTTCGGGATCGCCCGCGTTGCCTTGATACCGTTTGCCACCCTTGGCGGACTTGCCGCTTACTGGTGGGCCCGTGACCTCTTCGGTCCGCCGTCCGCCGGCCTTGTTGCCGTTCTCATGTGGACATTCGATCCATGGATTCTTGGGCATGGCGGGCTGGTGACTCCGGATGTCCCAGCTGCCTCGTGTGGAATCCTCGCCGGCTATCTGTACTGGCGGTGGCTTCGCAACCGAAGCTTTCGGGATGCCACACTTTCCGGAATTGCGCTCGCGCTGGCCATATCCTGCAAGTATACGATGCTGCTGTTGATACCGGTCTGGGTGCTGGCAGGCATTTGCTGTTCAATCTGCTGTGCCCATAGAGCCACGGAAGATTCACAATTCGGCGCAGCCTGCCACGATCGAACGTCGCCACAACCTGTTGTCGACGGAGTGCCCTCCTCGACCTCCACGCTTGCTCAGCTCTGCTGGCAAATGCTTCTTGCGCTCTATTTCATCAATTGTTTTCACGGTTTCTCCGAAACCGGTCGGGCGCTGGGAGAATTCGAGTTCGTCAGCATGACGTTGCGTGGAAGCCAGGACGATGGGCTTCAGTCGGGAAATCGCTTTCGATCGGCTCTTCTCGAGTCCATTCCGGTACCGGTCCCCGCAGTGACGCTCGAGGGCATCGATATCCAAACGCGGGATTTCGAGAATCCCGACCGCAAGTCCTATCTTTGTGGGAGGTGGCAGGAACGCGGATGGGCCAGCTACTATCTATGGGGACTGGCCGTCAAATCGCCACATGGAACTCAGATTTTAGTCCTCCTTTCGTTGCTGGTTGTGGCGTGCCGCGGACTCTCGGCGTTCGGTGCGTTCATCTGTCACGCATCCAATGACCCCGGGCCTGAAAATCGCCGGAGTGAAAAGGAAGATCAGCAGGCTCGCCGGTTTGGTGTCGCACTTCTGATCGCTCTCGTGCTCACTATATTCGGGGTTGTCAGCCTGCAAACCAGCTTCAGCCGGCATGTTCGTTACGTTCTGCCTGCCTGGACGCTTCTGTTGGTCTTAACCGGAGCAGTCGGTTACGCGATTGAATGCAGCCGTTCTCGGTCACGACCGATGCGCCGACGCTGCTTAGTTGCGACTGTGATTGGATGCGCATCCTGGAACGCGGTCAGTGTTCTGGCAACTCACCCGAACGAACTGGGATATTTCAATGAAGCCGCCGGTGGCCAGTCCGGCGGATTTCGTTACCTTGGCCATAGCAGCCTCGACTGGGGGCAGTATGCATCACGTGTCGTCGAATCCGGCTGCATTGAATCGCACGTCGATGTCATCTTCTATGAAGGGCTGACCACCTTTGCATCTCGCTGCTCGAAAGTCGGCGATCGCAGGAGATGGCGTGAGATTGTCAGGAACTGGCCTCCTCAGGAAACGATCCTGCTGTCGCCACAGGCATACCTGGAGCTGCGCGGTGATCTTGAGACGCGAGGAATTTCGATTGACACCCTGAGAAGGGAAAGTAACGAACCAAATCCAACCGTGACACGACCCGGCCCGCACCTGTTCCTCCTGACTCCGGTGCAGGGCGATCACTCGGAATCCGTCAAAATGAACTCAGGGCAGGCCACTCGGCCAGGCCATTGAAAGACTGCTCCTGTTGACAACGGTTCAAAGTGGAAGCGCCCGTCGGTCGAAACTGGAAGCGCTGGGTGGGTGAACAGGTCTCCGTGGGCGGTGTCGCGGTGGCTGCGTAAGGATCGAGTTCTACCGGTTGTGACGAGGCTCGCTGTTCTGCCGTCTGCGTTTGGCATCCTGCAGGCGATAGCTTTCGCCAGTGGTCTCGAGGATCTGACAGCGGTGTGTCAGCCGGTCGAGCGCCGCTCCGGTCAGCCGCTCGCTGCCGAGCACCTCGGTCCAATTTTCGAATGGTAGGTTTGTCGTGACGATCAGGCTGTGGCGTTCGTAGGCGGTGGCGAAGACATCGAACAACAGTTCCGCTCCCGCTTTGCTGGCTGGGACGTAACCGAGTTCGTCCAGGATTAACAGATCGAGCTTCGCCAGTTGCTGTCGCAGACGCAAGAGCTGCCGTTCCTCTTTCGCCTCCAGGAGCAGCGTGATCAGCTCGGTCACCCGGAAGAACCGCACCTTGCGTCCCTGGCCACACGCGATCACTCCGAGCCCAATCGCCAGATGTGTTTTGCCAGTTCCGCTCGGACCGACGAGCAGGATGTTCTCCCGCCGCTGGTCGGCCTGGCCCCCTTCAACCGCGACAGCGGCGCCTTCAAGGGCCAGCGCACGATCTGGGGCGGACGCAAGAGCGTCCGCAGCACGCTCTACATGGCGGCCCTCTCGGCGAAGAAGTTCAA
>JACCRE010000279.1 GCA_013813775.1 Planctomycetaceae bacterium | reverse complement strand
CGGTTCGTCGCCGCCGATTCCGGTGATCGACACGCGCGGGTCGGGCAGACCGATCGCCGACAGCAACACCCGGTCTTCCAGCGACTCGCAGGCCCCCGGGCCGGCGAGAGACCTCCTCATTGCCCCTTGCGTGCGGCGCGGAGCAGCAGCGACCCATGAGCGAAGAGACGACCGCCGACGAAAAGTGAACACGTTCATAAATCAAAGCGACCCGAAGAAGTGGCGGTCATGTGACTCGAGGACGGCGGGCTCGTTGCGTGTGGCGCAGGGCACGTCGAGATCCACGATTCGCCGGTTGGCGGGAATTCATGCGGAGATGAAGAAAAATCCACTTCTTAAAACCGTAAGCGGTCGTCCGGGAGGATGCCAGAGCAAAAGCGGGTGGAATTCTGTTGCAACGCTCGGGAAAGGCCCGTTGACGGCATGATCTGTCGGGAAAGCGACAGGGGAAGAATCATGCCGACCCAGCAAATTGGCCGTCGGCGCGCCTAGTGGACCGTCGCAGTTCGACTGCCGGGTCGGTGCCACTGGCTTCGCCAGTGCAAACGTTCAGACGGCGGCACTGGCAGAGCCAGTGGCACACCTCAGATCGAGGGCTCTGAACCAAACTCCTGCTGACGGCGGTCCGCACAGCGGACCCTACGCGCCGGAGACTCTCACCGGCCTCCTCGGAGAACGCGCGCACATGTCGAGGAAGTCGGAGTTCATGCACCGGCTCTCCTTTGAACGCCCAGGCGTCGAGGGCGAGTTGCCACATCATTGCGAACCGCTCCTCCGGCGTCCGGTCGGAGACGTCGCCGGCGTCATCCTCTTGGCCAAGCTGGCGGATGCGCACGACGGCTCTTGATGAGTTGTCCTTGTCCGCATCGGTTCCCATTGCGGCCTCTATTGGCGGGCTTCAGCGTACCACATGCGCCCCCGTCACCCGATCTCGATCCCGCCGCGCCCGTCGCTCGGCCCCACGTTCGGGTCTTCGCCCGCGGTCGGCGGTCGGTCTTCGGGGAGAGCCGTTTTCGCCGCGGTGGTGCCGGGGCTGAGTTGCGGCCCCGTCTTATGCACGGCGAGGATGCGGCCGAGGTGCTCGGCGTCCATCACCTCGACTTCCATCAGTTCTTTCGACATGTGGTCGAGTAGCGGACGGCGCGACATGCAAATGTCGATGGCTGTCTTGTTCGCCTCGTCGATGAGCCGCTTCACCTCGAGATCGATCTCGCGCATCGTCTGCTCGCTGTGATAGACCTCGCCCGAGGACTGCGTGCCGAGAAACGTCGGCCGGCCTTCGCTGTAATGCATGCGACCGAGCTTCTCGCTCATGCCGAACTCGGTGACCATGCGGCGGGCCATGTCGGTCGCGCGTTGCAGGTCGTTTTGAGCGCCGGTGCTCGTTTCGCCGAACACGACCTCTTCCGCCGCGATGCCCCCCATGAAGCAGCAGATTTTATTGAAGATCTCGGTCTTCGTCGTGAGCATCCGCTCTTCTTCCGGAAAGTGCAGCGTGTAGCCGAGGCCCATGCCGCGCGGAATGATGCTGATCTTGTGCACGGGGTCGGTATGCGGCAGGCTCGACGCCACGATCGCGTGACCGCATTCGTGATAGCTCACGCGCAGCTTCACTTCTTCGTGGATCACGCGTCCCTGCTTTTCGAGGCCGGCGATCACCCGTTCGATGCCTTCCTCGAACTCCTTCATCGTGACCGACGACTTACCGGCGCGGGCGGCGAGCAACGCCGCCTCGTTGACGAGGTTCGCGAGGTCGGCCCCCACGAAGCCGGGCGTCATCCGGGCGAT
This sequence comes from Planctomycetaceae bacterium, assembly GCA_013813775.1. Lineage (GTDB taxonomy): Bacteria > Planctomycetota > Planctomycetia > Planctomycetales > Planctomycetaceae > JACCRE01. The sequence goes on along the minus strand of JACCRE010000279.1, from coordinate 24,666 downwards.
GCGATCGAGATCGATGCCGTCGGCGAGCTTCACCCGCTTCGAGTGCACGTTCAGGATCGCCCGGCGGCCTTTGATGTCGGGGCGATCGACGAGCACGTTCCGGTCGAAGCGGCCGGGACGCATCAGGGCGGGATCGAGCGTCTCCGGGCGGTTCGTCGCTCCCATCACGATCACGCTTTGCTCCGACGAAAAGCCGTCCATCTCGACGAGCAAGGCGTTGAGCGTCTGTTCTCGCTCGTCATGACCGCCGGGCAGCCCGCTGCCGCGGGTCTTGCCGAGGGCGTCGAGTTCGTCGATGAAGATGATCGCCGGACTACGATTGGCGGCCTGCTGGAACGTGTCCCGCACGCGAGCCGCACCGACACCGACGAACATCTCGACGAAGTCGGAGCCTGACAGACTATAGAAGGGCACGCCGGCCTCGCCGGCGACGGCCTTGGCGAGCAGCGTCTTGCCGGTGCCGGGCGGACCGACGAGCAGCACGCCTCGCGGGATGCGTCCGCCGAGCGCCTGATACTTCCCCGGCGTCCTCAGAAACTCGACGATCTCTTTCAGCTCTTCCACGGCTTCTTCGATGCCGGCGACGTCTTTGAAAGTGATGCCGACCTCTTCCTGGGCGGCGAGCTTGCCCCGGCTGCGACCGAAGCTCATCGCGGTGCCGGGGCCGATCTTCTTGAGCAGAAACAGAAACACGCCGAGAAACATCAGCGGCAGAATCAGCAAATAAGCCGCCGCCTGCCAGCCGGACTGGTCTTCCTGATGGCTGTATTTGAGTCCTTTGGCATAGAGTAGATTCGTGAGGTCGTTGCGGGCCGCATCGCTCATGCCGAGCGCTCTGACGCGGTAGTCCGTCGCTTCGGCCGCCGTCTTCTCGGCCCCCGTCGTCGCGCCGTTTGGCGTGCCTGTCGACGGGAGGTATTTGAACGTGATCGCGTCGCGGCCGACGATCATGTCGGACACGGTCTTGCTGTTGTAGGTGCCGTCTTCGACGCCGCGACGAAATTCGGTGACGTCAAGCGTTTCGCCGCCGCGATCGCGCAGTGCCGCCGCGAGTACGACGAGCACGGCCCCGCCGATGAGCGCGTACCACAGCATGCTGCTGCCGTGGCGTTCCGACTTCTTTTTAGGCGGCTTGGGAGCGTCGGCCTGTTCGGGGGTCTCGGACATGGCGTGTTGCGAATGTTCCTATCGGTGCAGGGAACGCCCTCCGCGGCGCTCCAGATGGTCTTGAACGTGTCCAGCAATCGCGGAACGCCCTAGAGGGCGTTCCCTGCAGACGCTTTATCGTCTATCAACTTCGTGATGCTTATTTCTTAGATGCCGCTGGTCTCACGATTCGCCTTCCGGCATCCGGCCGAAGATTAAATCATACAGACAAAACAACGCGCCGCCGACCGCCATCGCGACTGCGTCGGAAAGGTCTCCCGTCGCGCGCTGCGTCATTCGCGGCACGACGGCTTCGAGCCAGATGGCGGCCACGAGCGTCGTCGCTGCGAGAATGACGACCTTGAGACGCCGCCTTCGGAAGCGAATCGTCGGGACAAGCTCGACCACGCCGAACATCGCAAGCGGCGTCAGGAGGCTCGGCAACGAATCATGCAGCAGACCGGCCGGCAGACGATCGCGAACCGCATGAAAGCCGAAATAGACGACCGCGCAACCCGCGAGCAGCACGACGAACGGCAGACGCTCGCGGATGAGCGTCTCGCAAAATCGTGCTGCGGCTAACACAACTCACGATCCGGTCCCCCTCTCCCTGGGGAGAGGGGAAAGGGGTGAGGGGACACCCTGCCACGTCCATCCGTGTGTCTTTTGTCTTTCAATGCCAGCCAGCCCTTTGCGAGCGGACGCAAGCGGCGAAGCACGTCCACCTGCTCCCCTCACCCCCGGCCCCTCTCCCTAGGGAGAGGGGGTGGTGTGGAAAAGCTCTCACACCTTCGGCACGGCACATCAAATCGCCCAGATTGAAGCCAGCATCACGCCGAGCGTCATCACAAACGCGAAAACGCCGTCCATCAGGCCTCCCGAGAATAACCCGCAACCACGATCGCGATCATCAGATAATGAGCATCGTGGTCGCGATTTTAGGCGCAGACGGCACGGGAAACACTCCGATCAGTCCCAGCCGCGACATCGTGACGCGCCCAAACTTCGCCGTCCGTCTCACGATCCTGCGATTTCTGCGAGAACGAGTTCCGACATGGCCGGACACAAGCTCACTCAACTCGGCCACCCCGCCGGCAAGAAGATTCAAACGTATCTCACTTCGAATCAGAACCTGTTCAACAATGAGTCGCAGCGCAGGCTCGCCTATGCCGACGGCGTGATCGCAATCTCGGGCGCCACGGGGCTGCAACTCGCACGAGACCTTTACGGCATCGACGTCGCTGCGCCGGAATTGCTCGACCGGTTCAACGCGATGCTGCACACCTTCGGATACGCGCAAGCCCTCGGTCGCACCGCCGATTTGTGCGCGGAAGGCCGCCTGTGGATCACGCTGACGGGCCTGCATTCGCGGTCGGCCCGCGAAGGCCTTCCGCCGCGACATCAACACGGGCATCCCCGCCATCCGCACGTCTGGGTCTACGAGATCGATCGCAAGAATCGCCCGAAGGAAGACTCCCCATGCGAGAACTGCCGCCAATGGGTGCGCGGCGAGTTCCTGACGTTGAACGGAACGAGCGGTTAGCGATTAGCTGGACGAATTTCTGGATGCTTCAGACGTGGAACTCGTTTCGATGCTGACGGTCGAGGATGACGAACCGTCGGCACCGTTTTTGGCCCGCGCCGTCTCTAGGCGATCTCGCCTCCAAGAGAATTCGCGGCGTTCATTACACCACCGCGCTCTCACCGCGCTCAGGAACCGCCACGTCTCCGAAGCCGAGCTTTCGCAGTGCCTCCGCGAGCGCCGTGGCCGAGGCGAGTTCCCCGTGAACGAGCCTGACCTTCGCCGTCGTACCGGCCAGCGGAGTTAATTGCCGCAGCAACTCGTCGTGATCGGCGTGTCCGGAAAGTCCATCGAGCGCGACGACCTCCGCTCGCAGCGGATACGACCGTCCTAAAATCCGCACCTCCGGCGGGCGTTCGGCGATCCGTCGCCCCAACGTGCCTTCCGCTTGATAGCCGGCGATCAGGACGGTATTCCGCGAGTCGCTTACGACCCGCTGCAAATGGAACAGAACCCGACCCGCCTCGCACATGCCGCTGGCCGAGATGATCACGCAGGGGCCCGGCTCGTCGTTGAGCGCCAGGCTCTCATGGACCTTCTCGACGTACGTCACCCGCCCCTCGCCGAACAGTTCGGGGTGTTCCTGCAACATCCGTAGCGCGGGGGGATCGAAGCACTCCGGGTGGGCACGGTAGACCTCGGTCGCCCGAACCGCCATCGGGCCGTCAACGTAAATGGGGACGTTCGGGAGCCGGCCCGCACCCAGGAGTTGGTGCAGCAAGTAGACGAGCGACTGGGTGCGGCCCACGCTGAAGGCCGGGATCAGCAGCTTGCCGCCGCGGTCGACGGTGCGGCGGATGACTTCGCCGAGCCGCTCGACCGTCTCATCAGCCGAGCCATGAGCACGTCCGCCGTAGGTGCTCTCGGCGATGAGCAGGTCGCCGGCGGGGACGGGGGCCGGGTCGCGCAGGATCGGGAGTCCGGGTCGACCCAAGTCGCCGGTGTAAGTCAGTCGCCGCTCGCCTTGCGGACCATCGATCCGCAGACTCAGCATCGCCGAACCGAGCAGGTGCCCGGCATCGCTGAAGGTCGCCTCGAGTCCCGGAAGGACAACGAAGGGCGTGTCGCAGGGGATCGCTTTTAGCCGCAGCAGCGTGCGGTAGACGGCCCGCTCGTCATACAGCGGCTCGACTTCAGGCTCGCCGCTGTTCCGGCGGCCGTTGAGAAGAGCCGCCTCCGCTTCCTGAACCTTGGCGGAGTCGCCAAGGATCACCGCGGCGACGGCGCGCGTGGCGGGGGTGCAATAGATCGGTCCTGCGAATCCTTGTCGAACCAGGTTGGGCAGATTTCCGGAGTGGTCGAGGTGTGCGTGACTGAGCAGAACGGCGTCGATTTGTTTGGGACGGAACGGGAACTCCCGGTTGCGACGCAGGCTCTCGCTGCGGGAGTCTTGAACGAGACCGCAATCGAGCAGCACGCTGCGACCGCAGGCGTCGACGCGGTGCATCGACCCGGTCACGCTCCGCGCGGCGCCCCAGAAGGTGACTCTCGGCTCGACCGGTCGTGTCTTTCGCTCCGCCATCGGCCGTTACAGAACCGGCGATCGAAAAGGACGGAAAAGAAACCCCTACAAGGTTGTTCTCAGTTGCTTGGCGCGACCGGTTCGACGGCTTGGCCATCTTGAAGCGAGTCGGCCTTCGTCAGGGCGACCGTCTCGTTGCCTGACAGGCCCGAGGCGATTTCCCAATCGCCGCCGACGCGCAGGCCGAGCTTCACAGGCGTCATGACGGCCTCGCCGTCGCGAAGGATGAAGCAGAAGGCTCCCTCCGGTTTGCGGGTGATCGCTGTCACCGGCAGAGTGAGCGCGTTCTCCCGCTGAGCGAGCCGGATCGTCGCTGTGGCGTACATGCCCGGACGGAGGCGGCCTTCGGCGTTGTCGACGTCGATCTCGGTCGACAGCGTCCGGTTCGCCGTGTCGAGAGCCCAACTCGTTCGAGTCACCTCGCCCGCGATTTCAAGCCCGTCCAACGCTTGCACGCGAACGGCGGCCGGATCGCCGTTATCGACCTTCGCGGCCTCCACTTCGGGAACTTCGAGGAAGACGCGGACGCGGTCGGCCCGCGCGACGGCGACGAGCGGCTGACTCGCGCCGCCCAGCGGGATGAGGTGGCCCGTGTCGATGTTCCGAATGGTGATCACCCCGTCGAAAGGTGCCTTGATCTCCGCGTAAGCGAGCATCGTCTCGGCTCGACCGAGATCGGCTTCGGCGACGGCCTGCCGGGCCTCGGCGGCGACGACGTCGGCCTTCGCCTTCTCGATGCCGGCCTGCGCCTCGGCGACGGCGGCCTCGGCGGAGCGGATCGCGGCGTTCGTCTCTTTGCGAGCGGCATCGGCGGCGCGGAATTGGTTGCGGGTCTCGTCCGCGACCTTCTGCGTGACCGAACCGGTTGCGGCGAGAGCGTCGAGCCGGCCTGATTCCGCCCGCCAGCGTTCGTACTCGGCCTCGGCTCGGGCGACACCGGCCTTCGCTTGCTCGGTGGCGGCTTGCGAAGAGGTCAATCCTGCTTCAACGGCTTTTTGTGCGGCCTGCGCCTGCCTGACCTCGGCTTTCGCCTGCGCCAGGAGGGCTTGCTTCTGACGCCGGTCGTCTTCCAGTTCGGGGACTGCCAGGCGAACAAGCGTTTGCCCCTTCTCGACGCGATCGCCGATGTCGACGAGCACCTCGCTGACGTAGCCGCTGACCTTCGCATGCAGCGGCGCGCTTTCGTAGGCTTCGATTCGGCCCGGCTGACTCGTCGTGAGAACGAGCGCTTTACGAACCGCCGGACCGGCAAGCACCGGCTCCGGAGATGCCGACTCGTCGTTGCTCGTGTTCACCGCGGTTGCGAGCGTGGGAATGGCGGCGCCGTTCTCGCAACCGGCGGCGAGAGGCAACAGAGCCAAAAGAATCGCTTGCGACCACAGACGGGCATCGGTCATGGCGTGTCAGCTCCGTCGCGGCGCGGCCGCGGACTTCCGTGGAGAACCTGTCACACCGCTGCCGGCGCGACGTAGTGCGAACTGGTTTGGTCGGAGGGGTTCAGTGACGGCGAGCGAGTGCTCGCGGTTCGCTGCGCGAAGGCGAAGAATGCGGGCAGGATGAGCAACGTCGCCGCCGTTGCGGCGACCAGGCCGCCGATGACGGCCCGCCCGAGCGGGGCGTTTTGCGCACCCGCCTCGCCAAGGGCAAGTGCCATCGGCAACATGCCGGCGATCATCGCGCAACTGGTCATCAAGATGGCCCGCAGCCGGTCTCCCGCGCCATGCACGGCCGCCTCGCGAGCATCGACTCCAGCGCGGCGGCGGCTTTCGGCGAAGGTGACGAGCAGAATCGCGTTCGCCATCGCGACACCGATTGCCATGATCGCGCCGATGAAGCTCTGGATATTCAGAGTCGTGCCGGTGAAAAACAGCATCAGCACGACGCCCACCAGCACGGCCGGAGCGGTCGACACCGCCACGAGCGCCAGCCGAACCGACTGAAAGTTCGCGGCGAGCAACAGAAAGACGGCGACGACGGCCAGTCCGACGCCGACCGTCAGTCCGTTCTGAATCTGCTCCATCGCAGGCAACTGTCCCCTCAGATCAACCTGTGTTCCCTTCGGCGGCTCTCCAGCCCGCTCAATCGCTCGTCGAACCTGCGCCGCCACCGTCCCGAGGTCGGCCCCGGAGACATTCGCCGTCAGCGTCACCTGTCGTTTCATGTTGAAGCGATCGTACTGACCCGGCATCGTGCCAGGTGTGATCTCGGCCACGTCACGAACGAGCAAAGGCCCCGACGCCGTTTGACCGAGCGGCACCCGTCCGAGGTCTTCGGACGAATTCAAGGCATGGATGCCGTCAGGGCTTCGAACGACCGAGCGGGGAATCTCAACCTGGACCTGATAGGCGATGCCGCTCTTCGGGTCGGCCCAGTAATTCGGCATCGTGAAACGGCTCGACGACGTGGCCGTCACCAGTGCCCGCGACACGTCGGTTGGCGTGAGCCCGGCGAGACCCGCTTTCTCACGGTCGACGTTCACACGCAGCGTGGGATAGTCGAGGCTCTGACCGTATTGGAGGTCACGCAGCGCCGGCACCTTTTCGAGTTCCGCGAAGAGCTTTCCGGCGAACTCCCGACTCGCCGCGAAGTCGGAGCCGCTCACGGCGACTTCGATCGGCGTCGGCGCGCCGAAGCTCATCACCTCGTTCACGATGTCCGAGGGCTCGAAACTGAAGCGTACCCCGGGCAGCTCATTCGCGAATCGTTCCCGCAGTCGCTCTTTAAGATTCTCGACGGAGATCCCCGCCTCGTCGTCGAGATCGACGTAGAGGATCGCCTCCTCGGGGCCGCGCGACCATTGGTAGACGGCGTTCACCGGGAAGTTCGAGTGAATCATGCCGACGTAGCCGAGCGTCAGTTCGACGTTCTGTCGCCCGACCTCGTCGTTCACGAGTTCCAGGGCTGCTTTGGCGATGCGTTCGCTTTCGGCGATGTGCATGCCGTCCGGGGCGCGAAGCCGCAGGCGAAACTGCCCCGCGTTCGTCGCCGGGAAGATGTCCCTTCCGAGTTGCGGTGCGATCAGCGCGAGCGTGACTCCGCAGGCGACGAAGTAGATGGCGATCACTGCCCAGCGAGCCTTCACGAGACCGGTCAGAAGGCTTTCGTAGCCGCTTCGCAACCGATCGAACAACGTTCGCCGCGAGCCGACGGCGTCATGCGTATGTCCCTTGAGCAGCCACACGCACAGAACCGGCACGAAAGTGCTCGACAGGATGTACGACGCGATCATCGCGAAGCCGACGGCCAGCGACAGCGGCACGAACAGCCCGCGCGCCGCCCCTTCCATGAAGAAGCTCGACACGAACACCGCGAGAACGCACAACATTGCGAGCAGACGGGGCACGGCGGTCTCGGCCGAGCCGTCGCGAACGGCGATCGCGAGCGGTTGACCCTTTGCGATGTGGGCGTGGATGTTTTCGATCGCAACGGTCGCTTCGTCCACCAGAATGCCGATCGCGAGCGCCAGACCGCCGAGCGTCATGATGTTGATGGTCTGCCCGGTGAGCCAGAGGGCGACGATGCTCGCCAACAACGCAAGCGGGATGTTGAGCACGACCACGAGGGCGCTTCGCCAGTCGCGCAAGAAGAGCAGGATCATCAGCCCGACGAGCACCGCCCCCAGCAGACCTTCGACGACGACCCCCGAGACGGCGCGCGTGACGAAGGGGGACTGGTCGAACTCGAACGCGACTTTGATGTCGTCCGGGATCGCCTCGCGCATCGCGGGCAAGGCCTTCTTGATTTCGCCGATGACGCTCATCGTCGAGGCGTCGGCCCGCTTCGTCGCGAGGATATAAATCGCCCGGCGACCATTCACGAGGGCATAGCCCGCCGGAGCGTCGGCTGCGTCGGTCACGTAGCCCACGTCGCGAAGATAGACGGCATTCGCGCCGAGCTTGAGCGGCACGTTCCGCAGGTCTTGCACGTCCCGTACGACGCTGTTCACCGGGACGATCGGGTACTTGTCGCCGACCGGAATGTTGCCGCTTGGGCTGAGCCGATTGCTTTCGGCGAGCGCGGTCACGACTTGCTCCGGCGACATGCCGTATGCCTGAAGCCTCTGCGGGTCGACCGTCACGACGACCGTTCGAGCACTGCCGCCGAACGGTGGCGGAGCGGAGACCCCCGGCAGAGCGGCGAACATCGGTCGGACCTTGAACAGCCCGATGTCGGCGATTTCGTTAATGCTTCTCGTGTCGCTGGAGAGAACCAGATATCCTACCGGCACGCTGCCGGTGTCGAATCGCATCACGAAGGGCGACACCGTGCCCGGCGGCATGAACGCCTGGCTGCGGTTGACGTAGTTGATCGTCTCGGCCATCGCCTGGGCCATGTTGGTGCCCGGGTGGAACGTGAGCTTCATCAACGCCGTGCCCTGCACGTTCCGCGATTCGACCTGCTTGATGCCGTTGATGTAGAGGAAGTGGTACTCGTAGTAGTTGGTCAGGAACCCTTCCATCTGGGCCGGGTCCATCCCTCCGTAGGGCTGACAAACGTAGATCGTCGGCAGGTTCAGGGCCGGGAAGATGTCGACGCCCATCCCCTGCGGCAGACCCTGTGGGTACGGCAGCCCGAATTGCTCGAAGGTGCTCTTGCCGACCGCGAGGAAGGCTCCGAGGGCGACCGCGAGCGCAGCGACCATCACGGTCAATGGTCGGCTCAGTGCGGCAAGCGTCAGTGACATGGACGGACGTGGAAAGTCGGGCAGAGTCGAAGCGGCCGACCGAACGACGGCCGAGGCGAGGCTCTCAATTCTGATCTGGAGTGCTGCGGACGTGCAAGCCGCATCGACTCTTTCGCAAGGAATCATATCGAAGTTCGATATGATGCCGGCGAAATCGTAACGGAAGCAAGTTGCCGGCACCGCGCGGCCGACATCGCGCCCTCGAAAAGCCGTGATGCGGCCTCGGTCGGGCCGAACCCTCTCCCGTTCAATCAGGGCAGACGGTTAGAGTCACGGTTGCCCGTTCCTGGCCGGCGGTTCAAACAGTTCGATGGCATTGCCGGAAGGGTCGTCAAGCAGAATCTGCTTGCCTCCGTTGCCGGTCACGATGTCGTTGCGAAAGTGCGCGCCCGCCTTGCGCAGTTGCTCGACTTCCGTCGCGAGGTCTGAAACATCAAGTTGGATTCGGTTCCAGCCGCCGGGTTCGGGTCTGCGTCCGTCGGGCATGGATTGGCCGGCTCCTCCCGCGCCTGGTCTGTTCAGGAGCAGGCGCAAGTTGCCCCGGGAAAGACTTGCGAAGCCGGGCGCGGGATGAAGATCGACGTTGAAGCCGAGATGCTTGGTGTAGAACTCGATTGCCGCTTCGACATCATCGACGATATAGCGCACGCTGACGGTCCCCATGGTTGCTCCTTCCGAGTTGTTAGCGGGTTTGAGGTGCGAGGGCTGGCTTGCAGGCGAAGAGACTGGTCCAGTCGCCTGTTCGCAGCCCGAGGAGAGGAACATGAGCGTCGAAGCGGCGCTCCACACCGGCAGGCGCTTCATCAGAGCAGTCGTCTCCTTCACGCGGGCCAGGAGGTGTCCAGTCGGCCTGACAACCGATCGAGACGACCGGTTATTCATCGTCCTCCGACGTTACACTGTCGGCGGCGAAAGCATTTCGGATATCGTTATTATCGAGTGACGATATCGGACTTCGATAACTACGGCAACTCAAGCAATCCATGTCCGACCCCTTGCTCAAGCACTTCTACGGCGGCTTCATTCGCCTGCACGTCCTCTACCACGCCGAAAAGGAACCGATCTTCGGCCTGGAGATGATCGAAGAGCTCGGCCGGCACGGTTATCGGATCGGTCCCGGCACTCTCTATCCGATTCTGCATCAACTGGAGCGCGACGGGTATCTGAAACGCACCGACAAGGTCGTCGCGGGTCATCGACGCAAGACCTATCGGGCGACCGCCGCGGGACGGCGACTGCTCAAAGACGCCAAGGCAAAACTGCGGGAACTGTTCACCGAGGTGATCGAAGACCGGCCTCCGCAGCGATGACGCTCGTCGCCGGCGCCAGGTCGGAAGCCGATATCGAATCTCGATAATATGGACCCCCGTCCGCCGGAACAGTCTGCCTACCCCGCGCGTTCCGACCGTCGCCGCGGAAAATCGGTGCGTCGGTCAGATCCGTTACGGCCGTTGCGATCGAACTTCCGATCCGTGAGGAGCGGACTCCGAGTCGGTCCGTCGGAAACGTCGATCAGGCAGGGAGGCCGGGATGAGACCGCGATCAGTTCGCGCGCTGATGTTGGGAATGCTGGTCGCAAGCGGTGGCTGTGCGGCCGAAGGCGTTCCGCGCGGACCGGCCGGGAATGCCTTCGTTCCGCGGGCCGTGGAGCAGTTCTCGGCGGACGCGGCGAACTCAAGCAGAGCCCGAATTTCCTTGACGGCTGAAGGCCATCCAGAGGAAGCCTGGCAGCCGACCGAGACGATTCGCCGCGTCGATGCGACGGCAGGGCCCGTCGATTCGGTTTCGTTAGCAAGCGGCGCGGCTCCGGTGCCTCCAGCACCGCCTGCGCCGGATGAGACAGGGGCGGCCGGAACTTCGGTCAACGCCGCGGCGCCAGCGAATGTGCACGCGACCGGCGGCAGACCGATCGATCTCGGCACCGCGCTGGCTCTCGTCGCCGGTCAAAACACGCAGGTCAGCTTCGCGCGGGCCCGCGCTCAAGAAGCCTACGCGAGCCTCGATACGGCCGAAGCGCTGTGGCTGCCGAGTCTTCAAGCGGGCGTGAGCTATCACCACCACGACGGTCAGTTGCAAGACGTAGGCGGGCGGGTTCTGAACATCAACCGGTCGAGCCTCAACGGGGGATTCGGCACGGGAGCCGCGGGAGCCGGATCTGTGCCCACGCCGGGGCTCGTCATGAACTTTCACGCGGCCGATGCGTACTTCGGCCCCGAGATCGCCCGGCGAACGGCCTGGGCAAGCCGGCACGCCGTCGACGCCACTGTCAATGACCAGCTTCTCGAGGCCGCACTCGCCTACCTCACGCTGCTTGAGGCCCATCAACGTCTTTCCATCGCGCTCGCCACGCAGGAGAACATCGACTCGCTTGCCAGAATCACGGGCGAGTTCGCCACGAGCGGACAAGGGCTTCAAGCCGACGCCGACCGAACCGCGACCGAGCAGGCGATTCGTCGTAATCAAGTCGCACAGGCCGAGGAATCCATCGCCGTGGCGTCGGCTCGCTTGGCCGAGTTGCTTCGACTCGATCCGTCGACGCCGATCGTGCCTGGTGAAGAAGCCGTGCTTCCGATCCGGCTCGTCGAGCCAGCGAGTGACGCACGAAGTTTAGTGGCGGGAGCACTCGCGACACGCCCCGAGCTTCGTGAGCAGCGGGCGCTCGTCGAGGCCGCCTGCCAGCGTCTGCAACGCGAGAAATATGCTCCGCTCGTGCCCAGCGTGCTGCTGGGGGCGAGCTATTCGGGATTCGGGGGCGGCATCGGCAGCGACATCGACAACTTCGGCGACCGAACCGACTTCGACGCCCTCGCCTTCTGGCAGGTTCGCGGCCTCGGCTTCGGCGAGCGTGCCGCGCGTGCGGAAGCGTCGGCTCGAATCGATCAAGCGCGCTTCCGACAGCTTCAGACGATGGACCGCGTGGCGCGAGAAGTCGTCGAGGCGAAGGCTCAACTCGATGCTCGCGGTCGCCAGATCGACGCTGCAGCGGACGCGGTGCAGGCGGCCGAAAACAGCTATCGTTTGAACCGACAGCGGATTCTCGAAGCTCAGGGGCTTCCCATCGAGACGCTGCAAGCCGTGCAGGCCCTGGACGCCGCCCGGCGGGAATACCTGCGAGCCGTCACCGACTTCAACGAGGCTCAGTTCCGGCTTCACCGAGCGCTCGGCTGGCCGATTCACGGTTGAAGTTTTGCTCGACGATGAGGTTTCGCTCGGTTGGCTCTGGTCGCCGCTGAGGAAGACGAGTTCATCGGCGGCCTGCTCGTCCCTAACAGGCGGGACGGTAGGGCCGAAGCCGCACGCCGTCGCAGTCTGGTAGCGACGCGGGCAGACTCGGCTCGGTCGGTTGCACGATTGGCAGCACGACGGAGCTCGCATGATCTTCGCTGCCGTGAGCGACCCTGACGGGAAAGCCGCCTTTGAGTGCGTCAAACGACCATGGCCAGGCGTTCCTGAAGCGAGCCGGCTCTCGCTTCCGCTTGCACGTCATGACCGTGGCCGTCGGGATGTATCTGCCGTTCGGACTGGCCGTCCCCATTCTGCTCGGAGGCGTCATCAGGAGCCTCGTCGACAGCCGCAGTCGGGTGACAACGACGGAAGGCGCTCAGCGCGGCGTGCTGATGGCCTCGGGGCTGATCGCCGGAGAATCGCTCGTCGGAGTATCGCTGGGACTCTTCGCCTACCTCGGCGTCACTTCAATCGGCACGTTCGAGATCATCGCCGACAAGTTAGGCCTTTCGTCCGGAGGGCAGGACATCCTTGCCCAATGGATGTCTTTGGCAGCCTTGCTCGCGATCGCCGCCTGGGTCTTTGTCCGCGCGACCCGTCGCGAGAACGGCGGTGTCTGATGTGCCCGGAGCGCCGCATTGCGGACACTGATGTCGCCGCTCTGCCTCTGTGAGCGCGCCTCCTGCCTCACCGCGGGTTCATCGGCTCGGCCTTCACGTACAGGCGCTCGGGGGCTTTCGAGTAGTACTTGAACATCGCCGGGCAGATCCAGCCTTCCATCGGAGGATCATCCAGCGAGTAGTAATTGCCGCCGGAATCTCCGCGAAGCCAGGTGAGCTTCTTCTGGTGCCCGGGGAATGGATTGGCGCTGAACAAGAGCCGAAAGCCGGTGTCGGCTTCCGGAACGCCCTCGACCAGAACATCGATCATTTCAGGAACTCCCGCGACGAAGGGTTCCTTCACCAATCCGGCCGAGCTGTCGTCGAAGACCCATGTGCCCTGATGGCGGTACGGCGCGATGACCATGATCGCATTCTGGCGCGGGCTGGGCTGCATTCCCGGAATCAGCTCGTATCGCCAAGCCACGACACCCGCGGCAAGAACCAGCACGAGCGATATGAGGGCGAGAGGCAGCAGTCGCAATTTGGAACGGGTGGCGTGAGGGGCGTCGGCCTTCATTGTCGTTTCTCGTAGTCAATAGAATCTGGCGGAATCATCCTGCTCACTCCAATGATTATTTCACGAACCTCTTCGATGGCTACTGCAATGGCTACTGCGATCGGTGCCTGATCCGTTACGCTGGCGTCGTCACAGATCTTCGAGCCGATTCCTCATGGACTCCCTCCACTTCGCGCGGGAACTGGTTGCATTCGCCAGCGTCAGTCGCGTCAGCAATGCCGCCGTCAGCGATCACGTCGAAAACGTGCTGCGGTCGTTGAACTTCGACACCGAACGTGTCGAGTATGCCGATGCCGCCGGTCTGACGAAGGTGAACGTCGTCGGACGCAAAGGCCCCTCGGCGCCGGGCGGCCTCGCCTACTTCTGCCACACCGACGTCGTTCCCGCCGACGACTGGCACGACGACGAACACGGCCCGTTCGACCCGTTCGTCCGCGGCGACCGGCTCTACGGACGCGGCAGTTGCGACATGAAAGGCTCGCTGGCGGCGATGCTCGCCGCAGCGGAGTCATACGATGCCGCCGCGTTCGATCGACCGCTGTATGTCGTCGCGACCGCCGACGAGGAGGTCGGCTTCATCGGCGCGCAGCACGTCGCCGCGCGTTCCGAGCTGTATCGCGAACTGAAAGACCGCGTCGAGGTCGGCATCATCGGCGAACCGACGAGCCTGCAAGTCGTGCATGCCCACAAGGGATCGTGCGCGATGCGGATCGTCAGCAAAGGCGAAGCGGCTCATAGCAGCAGCGCCGCGGGACGCAACGCCAACCTCGGGATGATCCCCTTCCTGTCGGAAATGCGGGCGATCCACGACGAGACGGAATCGAACGCCGCCTGGCGGGACACGCGCTTCGATCCGCCGACGCTGAGTTGGAACATCGGCATCAACGATCACAACCACGCGATCAACGTGAAGGCGGGCCGCAGCGTTTGCACCGTCTACATGCGGCCGATGCCGGGCATGGACGTCGAATCGCTCGTGCGTCGCGTCCAACGCACGGCGGCGGAATGCGGCATCGAGTGCGACATCTTCTTCGAAGCGAAGCCGTTCTACGTGGAGCCGCAGCACCCTGCAGTGCGTGCCATGCTCGAACTCACCGGCAGCGATCGGGCGCGCACCGTGTGCTATGGAACCGACGCCGCGGTCTTCTCGGAACTCGGCCGCGTGGTCGTCTGCGGCCCCGGCGACATCGCCCAGGCTCACACCCGCGACGAATGGATCTCACTCGACCAACTCGACCGCGGAACCGCGCTCTACCGCCGCGCGATCGAGAAGTGGTGCGTGCGCTGATACCGCACGCAATGTGCCGCTCGCGGTTTCGCCGATCTTCCGCACACCCACCTATCGCGGCGGCAGAAATTCGTCGGCCTGTGCGCTGCTCGTGGTCGTCACGCTCGGTTGCCAGGAATCGGTCGCGCCGTCCAGCGGCACGATTTGCGGCATCGGAGCCTGATAGGGCATCGCCGGATTTGCCTGACCCTGCACTTCCGCGAACGGATTCGACGCGGTCACGCCGACTGGCATCTCGAAGCTCATTTGCTCGATTGACGGTGCAGTCTGCGACGGTGCGGACATCGTCGTTGGCCTCGCGGCGAAGGGGTCGTCCGAATCGGTCGGAACATAGGCCGCCTGATGCGTGTTATGGACCGGAGTCGGCTGCTGGAACGGGTTGTCGTCTCGATAAGGCGACGAGGGCAGAGCCGCGGTTTGCGGCGCGGTCTGCGTCCTCATTGCCGGATTGTTCGACGTTCCCGGGAACGCCGCCTGCTGAGAGAGCATCTGGGGCGAAGCGTCGGCAACTTGAGAGTGCGCGCGAGGCTCCGCGGCCCCCGGCGTCAGAAACGGATCGCGCGGGGAGGCCGCGGTCACGTCTCCGCCTCCGTAGGGCAGCCGACCCGCTGTGAACTGCTGCGAATTCGCGCAGCCGGCACCGAAGACCAACGTCAGCACGCAAAGATTCCGCCGGGGAAGCCGGAGAATTGTCATCGCTGCGGTCCTTCGCTTGCGGGAAGGGACGACCGTCCGGCGTCGGGGCCGAAGCGGCGATTGAATTCGTGAGGATCGAACGCATCCGGGCGCTCTTCCGCGATCGCACTCTTCAGAACGTCGGTGACGGCGTCTGGTTTGGATGAAGGCTTGATGCCACGCGGGATCTCGTCGTGTGCGTCGGCGTCTGCTTCGTGCGGAACATCACCCGTCGATTGCGTCCCGGACGTGAGAACGAGCGCCGCGGGCTTCTTGCTCGCGATCTTCTGATCGGCCCGCGTTGCCTTCGCCACGGCGTCGGCCCATGCCAGCAACGTACGCAACTGGGTTCGGCCGGATGGACCCGCAAAGATCGACCGGCGGCTGCCGCCATGTCCCGGCGTCTGCGGTGCGGTGAAGATCAGGCTGTGCGCGGGGTCGTTCAGATCAATCCGCTCGCGCACCGTTTCGAGATTGCGCTGCGTCAAAGCTTTGAAGGCCGCGTTCCCGGATCGCGCGTTCTGGATCGTGAACGCGCTCTTCGAAGTCGTGCCGTGGCACGACGCGTTGCCGCAACCGTTGACGAGAATAGGTTGCACTCCGTTGACGAATTCGAGAGCGATCTTGGGCGGCAAGCCGCCGAGCGTCGACGCCGAATCGTATTCTGCGGTCGTGTTCGTCACGAACGACGGCACCGGATTCGAAGGCTCCGCGATGAGTCGCAGCGAGTTGCGGGCTTCGCGATGTTGCGGGTCGATCGTTAGGGCCGTCCGCAGCTCGTCTTCCGCAGCGGCCGCTAACCCATACCGGTTGCACCAGCGCGCGAGCGCGACATGCCCGTTCGCGGATTTGTCGGGAAATCGCTTGCGCAGTTCCTGATAGGCCTCGTCGCGGCTCGCCGCCGTGAACCAGACCACCGGTTCCGGCAGCAGAATGCGACCGCCGCTCGGCTGAATCAATTGGTATCCGCCCTGTGCGAGCACGACCGAGCCTTCGACGAGATCACCGTTGTGCAGCACGAGCAGTCGCGGGGGTTTCGGCGTCTCCGACACCCCCGCTGCCGCCGCGGGCACGGCGTCGCTCGCCCGCAGCGCGTTCTGCAAGCAGAACACGACTGCGACGAGCGCGAACGTGATGCGCGCGGCGGATCGATGCATAGGCGCAGCTCGAAACCGGCGGAGACGCGGGCGAATAGGGATGGGGAAGTCGTTGCGGGCGGAGTTGCCCGAGAGTAAGGAGGGCGGGCACCATAGATTCGCGTCCGAAGTACGTCAAGACGTCTCCCGGAGGTCTGTCATGCGTCACGCGTTTCTGGCACTCGTCCTCGCGCTCTCACCCTGCATCGCAATGGCCGGCATCGACGACGTCGAAGTCCGCGAAACCACGTTCACCGGCGGAGATTTCAACGACGAGACGTTCCGTTATCTCTTCTTGAAGCCCGAGAAGATCGAGCCGGGAAAGAGCTATCCCCTCGTACCGTTCCTGCACGGGGCCGGCGAGCGCGGCGACGACCCGGAAGTGCTGAAGAAGCACTTTCTGCCGGCGATGGCGTCGGACGAGTTCCAGGAGAAGTTCCCCTGCTTCGTCGTCGCCCCGCAGTGCCGCACCGATCACTGGTGGACCGCCCGGCGCCGCGGTGGAACGGAAGGCAGTGACGAACTGGGAGTGATGCAGAAGATGGCGCTGCAGTGCGTCGACGACGTCGTGAAGGAGTTCCCTGTCGACAAGAACCGCATGTACCTGACCGGCCTCTCGATGGGCGGCTACGGCAGTTGGGATCTCGCGACCCGCCAGCCCGACCGTTGGGCCGCGGTCGTGCCGATCTGCGGCGGCGGCGATCCGTCGAAGGCGGCGCAGCTCGTGAACGTGCCGCTGTGGGCCGTCCACGGCGACGCCGACCCCGCAGTGCCCGTTGAAGAATCCCGCAAGATGATCGCCGCGATCAAAGACGCTGGCGGCAGCCCGAAGTACACCGAATATCCCGGCGTCGCCCACGACTCCTGGACGCAAACCTACGCCGACCCGAAAGGCGTGATCGCTTGGATGTTCGAGCAACGGCTCGACGAGCGAGACAAGGCTGCGGAATGAACGTATGGGGAGGTCCAGAATGGAGAATGGAAGAAGATCCAGCGGACCGACCTCTTGATTCTTCCTCCTCGATTCTCCCGTTCTTCCATTCTCAAAAGAGTCCTCTTGCTTGACGACCCGCCGTTTGTGGGCTGTAATCATCAAAGACTTGTGATGCGTGCCCGGGCCAGACCCCGCTAGCTGGGCCGAGTACGCATCTGCCGACGCGCTGCATGGATGCTCCCTCCCCCCTGTGTCGGGCCCGCCAATGACCGCCCCGCCTGTTTGCGGTCGGACCATCTTCTGGTCCGTCCTGATCGCCACGGCGTTTGCCTCCATCGGGCAAGCCGACGAACCCGCCCCGGTCGCCGTGCCGCTGCACGCGCGGATCGACCAGTTCGTCGAAGCCGACCCGGGGCCGATCGCTCCGCTCGCGAGCGATGAAGAGTTTTTGCGACGGATCTCGCTCGATCTGACGGGCCTGCCGCCCACGCCCGACGAGGTGCGCGCGTTCATCGCCGACGCCGACGGTGAGAAACGCACGAAGACCGTCGATCAATTGCTCGCCGATCCGCGCTACGCGCGGCACATGGCGACCGTGTTCGACGTGATGCTCATGGAACGTCGCGCGGCGAGCGCCGTCTCCGACGACGAGTGGAAGAATTATCTCGTCGCGTCGTTCCGTCAGAACAAGCCCTATAACGTCCTCGCCAAGGAATTGCTCTCGGCCGACGGCAGCGACTCCGCGACCCGGCCCGCCGCTCGCTTCTTTCTCGACCGCGCCGTCGAGCCGAATCTGCTGACGCGCGACGTCGGCCGCATCTTCTTCGGCCGCGACATGCAGTGCGCGCAGTGTCACGACCATCCGCTGATCGACGACTACAAGCAGGCGGATTATCAGGGCCTGCTCGCGTTCATGCAGGGGCTGTCGGCGTTCACCGCGCCGGCGCCCGACGGCAAGTTGTACGTCGCCGAACGCATCGGCAGCGAGATCGCGTTCGAGTCGGTGTTCGTCAAGGGCGTGAAGCACGCGACGGGGCCGCGCATTCCGGGCGGAGTCGAACTCGTTGAGCCGGCGTTCCCGCCCGGCGAAGAATACACGATCGCTCCCGCCGACGGCGTTCGCCCGATCCCCAAGTTCAGCCGCCGCGCGACGCTCGCCGAAACGGTCACGAACGGCGGCAACCACTGGTTCAACGACAACGTCGCGAACCGGTTATGGATGGTGCTGATGGGCCGCGGACTGGTGCAGCCGCCCGACCTCCATCACTCGTCGAACCCGCCGACGAACCCTGCGCTGTTGCGTTTGCTGAGCGACGAGTTCGTGCGACTCGGTTACGACATGCGAACGTTTCTCCGTGAAATCGCGCTCACGAAAGCCTATCAACGCTCGATCGATCTGCCGCTCGAAGCGTCGCCCGGCGAGATCGCCGCGCAGCGGCAACAGTTGGCGGCGCAGAAGGCCGAACTCGAACAGGTCGAGGAAGCTCAGTCCGCCGCGCATGATGCCGGCGTCACGGCATGGCAACAGGCGAAGGAGGCTTCCGCTCCGTCGAAGGCCGCCGTCGCCGCCGCTCTCGCCGTCGCCACCGAGGCCGACAAAACGCGCGCGACGGCGCTGGCCGAGTTCGCGAAATCGAAAGCCGATCTCGCCGCGAAGCAGGATGTCGCGAACGCCGTCGCCGAAGCCTCGGTGAAAGCTCAAGCCGCCGCGGCGAAGCTGCCGCAGGACGTCGAATTCGCCGCCGCCGTGCAGAAGGTCAACGAGCGCAATGCCCAACTCGCCGCGGAAGTCGCCGCGCTCGCCAAAGCGATCGAAGAGAAGCAATCGGGAGTGATCTCAGCGGAAGTGCAGGTCGTCGTCACGCGACAAGGCCTCGACGCGGCGCGAACGAACGCCGCTCCGCTCATCGAGGCGATTCGCGTGGCCGACGAAGCGATGTCCGCGGCCCGCAAACAAAAAGAAGCTGCCGCGACGACGCTTGCCGCCGTTGAAAACTCTGAAATCGCCGTCGGTCGGCTTTCGGAGCAGGTCGCGCTCGCCGCCGAGGCTGCGAACGCCGTCACGGCTCTCTCGGCCAGCCAGGCGCAACTTGTGGCGTCGCAGCAAGCCGCTCAGCAAGCCGCCAGCGTCATGACCCAGGCTGATGCCGCTCTCGCCGCGTCGAAGCAGCAACTCGACGTCGTCGCGCAGCAGCGTGCCGTCGCCGAGGAAGAGGCGGCGAAGCGAAAAACGATCGCCGACCTGCTCGCCAGCGCCGTCTCGCAAGCCACGCTTGCCGCGAACGAGACTCCCGGAGAAGCGTCGCTCACCGAGACCGTGAAACTGCTTCAGAGCAAGGCCGATGAAGCCGCGGCGCTCGCCGCGGCGACGTCCTCCGCAGTCGCCGTGGCGGTCAACGCCGAGCAACAGGCGACGGTCGCGATGACCGCCGCAGATCAGGCCCGTCAAGCCGCCGCGGCGGAACTCGCACCGCGGAGCACCGCCGTCGAACAAGCTCAAACGGCTCTCACCACCGCCGAAGCCGCTGTCGTGTCCGGCCGAGCCGCGGCCGAGGCCGCAGCCGCCAAGGTCGTCGAGGATCGCGTGTCGAGCTTCCGCGCCGCGGCCCTCAAGCCGCTCACGCCGGAGCAACTTTGCTTCGCGCTGCTGCGCGTGACGGGGCAGTACGAGAACTTCTGGAAGGCGGAAGAGGCGGCGCTCATCGCCGCGGCCCCGCTGCCGCCGGAAGCCACGTCCGAACAGATCGCTGCACGTCGCGCCGAGATCGAACAGAAGGTCTACGACAAGCTGAAGGTCCACATTCCCACCTTCGCCTCGATCTACGCCGCGGGCGGCGGACAGCCGCAAGGCGACTTCTTCGCGACGGCCGATCAGGCGTTGTTCACGGCGAACGGCGGCCCGATCCTTGCCTGGCTCGGCCCCGGCGGCGGCAACCTCATCGAGCGCATGAACGCGCAGGCCGATCCCAAGCTGATCGCCGAAGACCTCTACGTCACCACCCTCGCACGTCGACCCTCCGACACCGAACTCGCCGAAACCGCCGCCTACCTCGCCGCCCGCCCCGAAGAAAAGCTCGCCTGCGTCCAGGAACTCATCTGGGCCCTCCTGACCAGCGCCGAATTCCGCTTCAATCACTGACTCATCTCAGGAAATGAAACCGCCGAGACGCCAAGAGCGCCAAGGCCTTCTCATCGCGAACGGTGAGAGAAACTTTCGACTTCGAGACCTGGCGTCCTTGGCGGTTTCGCCCTTCGTGAATGACTCCATGATTGTGTTGAGTGGATTCCTGTCCTCCTGAAAGGATGCTGTGATGAAGTGCCGTTATGCGTGCGGGACGAAAGAGCATCGGATCGCTCGGCGGAGTTTCCTCGGCACCGTCGCGGCGGCCGGAACGGGGATCGCCGTCGGCGGGCTGGGAGTCTTCACGCGACCCGCCGCCGCGGCGCAGCTCGCCGCGGGGCAGAAGCGGATCGTCGTGTTCAACATGCACGGCGGACTCTCGCAGCTTGAAAGCTGGGATCCGAAACCGAAGACCGACACCGGCGGCCCTTTCCGCGCGATTCCGACGTCGGTGCCGGGTCTGCACATCTCGGAACTGCTGCCGAAGACCGCGCAGCAGATGCATCATCTCACCGTCGCACGCGGCGTCGATACGAGCGAAGACGACCACGGCAAGGGCGCGTATCTGATGATGACTGGTCGTCGTCAGACGCCCGGCGTCGATTACCCGCAGATCGGCGCCGTCGCCGCGAAGACGCTCGCGCCGGAGGATTCGCCCTTGCCGGGTCATATCGTGATCACCCCCGGCGGTGGCGGCGGGCGCGGCGGCGACGCGGCGTATCTGGGCCCCCGGTATGCCAGTCTCGCGCTCGGCAACGGCAATCCTCCGCCGAATCTCGATCGGCCGGGAAGCGTGACCGACATCGCCGAAGCGGGGCGGCATAACTTCCGACGCAGCGTGAACGATCGGTTCCTGTCGCGACGCCGCACGGCCCTCACAGACGCCTACACGCACAGCTATGAGCAGGCGTTGCGGCTGATGGCGCAGAAGGATGCCTTCGACGTCACGAAAGAGCCCGCCGCCGACGTCGATCGCTACGGCAAGCACGACTTCGGTCGTCACTGCCTGCTCGCCCGGCGCTTGCTCGAGAAGGGCGTGACCTTCGTGCAGGTCAGCCACGCGAACTACGACACCCACAACGAGAACTTCGACTTCCATCTGGAGCAGGTCGGCGAGTTCGACGGACCGTTCGCGACGTTCGTCGCCGATCTCGCGTCGCGCGGCATGCTCGACAGCACGCTGATCGTCGTGCTCAGCGAGTTCGGTCGCACGCCGAACATCAACCTCTACTACGGCCGCGATCACTGGTCGCGGGCGTGGTCGGTGGTGATGGGCGGCGGCAAGATTCCGCGCGGCAGCGTTTACGGAGCGACGAACGCCAACGGCACCGAAGTCACCGACGGCAAGGTCGATCACGGCATGCTGTTCCACACCTACCTGCAAGCCGTCGGCGTCGAAAGCACCGGCACGTTCGACATCGATGGACGAGAAATGCCCATCGCCGACCCTGCGGCGAAGCCGATCGAAGGGTTGGTCGCGTGAAATTGCGATCGCGAAGCCGAGGCGTTGCAACGCCTCGGCTTCATTGAAAGGACTCTCTTATGCCCACCGATCCCACCAAAGCCGCGATCGCGAACGACTGGGCTCATGGTCGCCCCCTCGTTTCGTGCCGCATCGATCCCAGCGGGCGGTTCGCCTTCGCGGGGTCGGAGGACTTCACGGTCCGCCGGTTCAACCTCGCCGACGGCGTGAACATCGGCCTCGCGGGGCATGACAGTTGGACGAAGGCGATCGCCTTCTCGAAAGACGGCGCGCAGGTCGTCACCTGCGGCTACGATGGCCGGATGATCTGGTGGCCGATTGAAGGCGATGCGCCGCAGCCCGTCAGAACCGTTGAAGGACATCGGGGCTGGATCCGATCCGCGGTCGTGCGCCCCGACGGCTCGCTACTCGCGACGGCGGGGAACGATCTCGTCGTGCGGCTCTGGAACGTCGCCGACGGCTCGCTCGTCAAAGAACTGCCGGGCCATGAGAAACCGGTCTGGTCGCTGGAATGGCATCCGGAAGGCAAGTTCCTGATGTCGGGCGATCTCGGCGGCGTCCTCAAGCAATGGGACATCGATGCGGCTCAGGTCGCGCGCACGTTCGACGCGAAACCGCTGCACACCTATGAAGGCGGTCAGCAGGTCGACTTCGGCGGCGTACGGGCATTGTCCTTCAGCCCCGACGGAAAGTATCTCGCCGCCGGCGGACTGCACAAAGGCACGAATCCCTTGGGTGCCGTTCACGAGCCGCTCATTATGCTCTTCGATTGGGACGCCGGAACGCTCGTGCGCTCGCACGTCACCGAAGGCATACCGGGCGGCGGCGTCTGGAGCCTGCGGCATCTCGCCGACGGCACGCTCGTCGCCGCGTCCGGCGGAAGCAGCGGCGGCTTGCTGCTGTTCTTCAAGCCCGACGCCGACAAAGAGTTCCACCGCTTCGGCCTGCCGAACATCCTTCGCGACATGGACCTTCATCCGGACGGCGCACGCATCGCGACCGCGCATCACGACGGGCATTTGCGCGTGACGAGCGTTGCGGCGGGGTGATTTATCGGCTCGAGAGAGCCCCAGAAAAACCTCCCGCTCCGCCCGTCGCAGCGCCAGCTATCTCCGAAACCGACGCCGGCCCGAGAGGCGTGATCGCCGGATATCCGAGCAGGTGCTGAATCAGCGGAACGCAAAAAATTCAGACCGGGGAGGCTCGGTCGAGATCATTGATCGGGAGCCGCCTGTCAGCCCCGCCCCGTTCTCGCCTTGCCTCACGGCAGCGAGATCAATCGATCGGTCGCGGCGCCCGATAGGTTCTCCACCAGGGCATGAGGTCGCCCAGGCGTTTTTTCGAGAAGCCTGATCTGTTCTGCTGTGAGACGAGTCACGTCACCGCCGGGCCAAAAGACTTCGAGTTCGCGAATCTCATCGCCCGCCGGCACTCCGAAGTGGAGAGCCAGATCGCTGGTCGACAGGTAGCTGCCGCCGCCGACGATGAAATGAGATCGCTCGCCCTTTTGAGTCCTGAGCACGGCTCTCGCACCAATGCCGTCGCGGTTCGAGCCTCGACCGATGAGCCGAAGACTGAGGGAACTTCCCGACGTTTTCGTCTCATTCAGCAGGACCGCAGCCGGCGCACGCGTGTTCGCGAACACGAGATCGAGATCGCCGTCGCGATTCAGATCGCCGCTGGCGAGTCCGCGGCCCGTGTGGTCCGATAAGAAATAGGGTCCGGCGTCCTTGGAGATGTCATGGAAGCCGCCTCGATCATTCGCGAGCAGCAGCGGCTGCTGAAGCGCGGGCGCGTTGCGCGGATGATGAACGACGTGGCCGTTCGCGACGGCGATGTCCTCGTCGCCGTCCGTGTCGAAATCTCCGGCCACGCACCCGAACCCGACGAACTCGGTTCCTAAAGACTTCAACCCGGCTTCGGGACTTGTGTAAAGAAAGTTGGCGTCGCCGCCATTGCGGTAAAGGGCCGACACTTCCTGTTCATAGTTCGTGACGAACAGGTCGGGAAGGCGGTCTCGATCATAATCGGTGACGAGCACGCCCATGCTTCCGTTTGCATTGGCCTGATCGTCGACCGCGGTTCCGCTGATCATCGCCTGTTCGCGCAGCCTTCCCTTTCCGTCGTTGACGTACAGGAAATTGTTGGTCGTGTCGTTCGTCACGTACACGTCGAGATCGCCGTCGAGGTCGAGATCGAACAGCACGACGCCGAGACCCTTTCCTCCTTCCACAAGCCCCGTTTCCTCGGTTGCATCGCGGAAGGTTCCGTCGCCGTTGGACAGGAACATTACGTCGTCGAGCCCGTCGAACGCCCGTTGCGGACAGACGTCACTAGCGCCGGACGGACCTGCGCAAGGTGGATCGTTGTCGAACGACCAGTCGACGTAATGTGCGACGTACAGGTCGAGGTTTCCGTCGCCATCGACGTCACCCCAGCCGGCACTGGAACTCCATGACTCGTCGACCAGCCCGGCGGCGACCGTTTGATTGTCCCAGGTTCCGTCTCCCATGTTTCTCCACAGCCGCAGCCCGCCGTAGCCGGTCACGAGCAAATCGGTGAAGCGTGAGCGCACGGTGAATGACATCTTGACGCTATGGTTAGCGTGCTCAGGTTGGTGGGTGTTCCTGTCTGACCTGAGGAGCGTGGGATGTCGGAGCGTGCGGTATTCTGGCGGGAGTTGATCGGCCG
>JACCRE010000199.1 GCA_013813775.1 Planctomycetaceae bacterium | reverse complement strand
GGCGGAGCCAGTGGCACCCGCGACCGACCCGCCGTTTAGCATCTGCAACACGTCATGCCCGCTCCGGCGACTTCGTCCACAGGCAACTCGCCGCGCATCATCAAAGCCCGGGCGGCGAGCGGCCTTGGTACCCCGATCGCGTTCAACTATCGCGACCTGCAAGAAGCCTGTGATGAGCATCTCGCGGAGCTGCGCGACAACTCTCAACAGCTTCTCGACGCTACGACCGCGGAAGCCGAACGCCTGCGACGCGAGGCTGCGGAAGCGGGGCGAAAAGCCGGCTATCAGGATGGTCTGAAAGCGGCGGAAGCCCATATCGCCGAGCGCGTCGAGCGGATGGCGTCGGAACGGCTCGCGCAGCAGCTCGAAACGGTCCTGCCGGCCGTGCGGCAGCTCGCCGATCATCTGGTGTTGGAACAGGATCGCTGGGTCGCACGCTGGGAACGCGAAGCCGTGCACCTTGCGGTCGCGATCGCCGAGAAGCTTCTACATTGCACGCTCAGGGCCGATCCATCCGCTGCCGATGCGATGATCGCCGACGCTTTGCGCGTCGCCGCAGGCTCGCCGATGCTGATCGTGCGAATCGCACCGCTCGACTTCGAACGGCTCGGCGGCGCCGTCGAACGAATCGCGGAGGCGGTCGGACGACTGGGTGAAACGGC
This sequence comes from Planctomycetaceae bacterium, assembly GCA_013813775.1. Classification (GTDB taxonomy): domain Bacteria; phylum Planctomycetota; class Planctomycetia; order Planctomycetales; family Planctomycetaceae; genus JACCRE01. Next base: position 4,243 of record JACCRE010000199.1, on the reverse strand, counting down.
GATCGTCGGTGATGCTCGCGTGACTCCCGGCGGGTGTCTGATCGAAACGAAGCACGGCCAGATCGACGCCCGGCTCGAAACGATGCTCACACGCATTGCGTCGGAGTTGTGCAGCGAGACATCGTCATCGAATGACGACACCACGGACGCTTCGCTATGACCGCCTATGCCGAACAACTCGCACGCATCCTGCCGACCGGCCTGACCGGCACCGTGTCGAACATCATCGGCCTGACAGCGACGATCGCCGACTTCCCTGCCCCGCTGGGCGGCGTGTGTCGCATCACTCCGGCTCACGGACGACCCGTCGAGGCCGAGGTCGTCGGATTTCGCTTCGGTGAAACGCTCACGGTTCCGTACGGAAACTTCAACGGAGTCCGCAGAGGCGATCGCGTCGAACTCGTGCGATCGTGCATCGCCGTCGCGGCGGGCGATGCCTTGCGCGGTCGCGTGCTCGACGGACTCGGGCGCGCCATCGATGGCGGTCCGCCGCCGCTGACTTCGACGCGCCGCATGCCCGACGTTCCGCCCGTGCGGGCACTCGATCGGCCGCCGATCAGCGAGATTCTGGGCACCGGCGTGCGAGCGATCGACGCCTTTCTGACCTGCGGACGCGGCCAGCGGCTCGGCATCTTCGCCGGCAGCGGCGTCGGCAAGAGCACGCTGCTGGGGCAGATCGCCCGGGTCAGCGATGCCGATGTGAACGTCGTGGTGCTCGTCGGCGAGCGAGGCCGCGAGGTGCGGGAGTTCCTGGAACGTGATCTCGGGCCGGAAGGCATTGCGAAGAGCGTGATCGTCGTCGCGACCGGCGACGAGCCCGCGCTGCTGCGCTATCGGGCCGCGATGACCGGAACGGCCATCGCCGAGGCGTTCCGCGACGAGGGCCGTGACGTGCTGCTCGTCATGGACAGCGTCACGCGGTTCGCGCTCGCGCAGCGCGAGATCGGTCTCGCCGCCGGCGAGCCGCCGGCGACGCGTGGTTATCCGCCCAGCGTCTTCGCGGCGCTGCCGAGACTTTTGGAGCGTAGCGGGCGGACCACCCGCGGCAGTATCACCGCGCTCTACACGGTGCTCGTCGAGGCCGACGATCAGAACGAGCCGATCGCCGACGCCGTGCGAGGCATTCTCGACGGGCACATCGTCTTGTCGCGACGGCTTGCGGAACGGGCGCATTGGCCGGCGATCGATGTCCCGGCGAGCCTGAGCCGCACGATGAACGGTCTCGTGGCGTCCGAACATCGCAAGGCGGCCGACGACGTGCGCCGGTTGCTCGCCGCACATCGCGACGCCGAGGATCTGATCTCGCTGGGGGCGTATCAACCTGGTTCCGATCCGCTGATCGATCGCGCGTTGCGGCTGAAGGAGTCGATCGCGGCTCTCGTGTGCCAGCGGCCGGATGAATACGCGCCGCCCGCCGAAACCGTGGCACAACTCCTGCGACTCGAAACGCCGCCGGCACTTCGGGCCGCTTCGACATCGGCATCGCCGCGAACAGGAGCCGCGTGATGCGACCGGAGCAACTCGAAACCGTACTGCGAGTTCGCCGCCACCAGCGCGACCAGGTGCGATTGGCGATGTCGCGAATCCTCGCGGAAGGTCGCGCGATCGACGAGAAGCGGCAACAGGCCGCTCGGCAACGTGCCGACGCGATCGAATCCCTTCGATCCGATACGGGGATCGGCGCGATCGATGTCGATCGTGCCGCGGGGCTGCGTTATCACGCGGCCCGGCTCTCGATCGAGCTGGCGAACCTATCGTCGACCGCTGCGGCGCACGCGCAGCACGTCAAAGCGGCCCAGGCGGTGCTCGCCAAAGCCGATCAGAGTGTCAAAGCCGTGGAAAGGCTTCAGGAACGACAAGCCGCGGCATTCCGGCTCGCTGCCGAGCGGCGAGACGACAGGGAAGCGACCGATCGCTTCTCGGCGACACGGTCGAGCGTTCTTCGAGAACGGGAGAACCGAGAAGCGAGGAGTGAGAATCACGAGCCGATGCGGAGTTGATGAAGTCGACTCGTTCCCGCGCTGAAAGCGCGAACGCCGAAGTCGAGACGAACGAACGGACGCAAGCAAAAACGTAAAGGCGAAGTCATCGCCTCTCATGACCTCGAGATCGCTCATTCTCACTCCTCATTTCTCCCGTTCTTCCGTTCTCACCGAAAATCCTCATGTGGCGCACACTCGCATCGCTCATCGGCTTCGCGTGCTTCGCGACGGTTCTCGCCGAAGGCATCGCGATCGGGTATCTCGCGTATGCCGGGCGGTTGTCGGCCGAGGCGATGAAGGCGGTCGTATCCGGCAAGCTTCCGGAGAGCCAGATCGTCGCTGCCGAAGCAACGGCTCCTCCTCCGACGACCGCGGAGGCCGAAGCCGCGCGCACGCTGCAAACGCTGGAGTTGAATGCACGGGCCGACAACCTTCGCCTGCTGAAGGATCTGCTGACGAAGGAAGCCGACCGGCTTTCGAAGGATCGAAGCGCGTACGAGCAATCCCGCAAGGATTTCGAAAGCGAATTGGAACTGGTTCGCACACGAGCCGTTGACGAGGCGACGGAACAGGCGCGGCTGGTCGTCAAAGCCTTGCCGCCGCGTGAGGCGATCACTTACCTGCTCGCGCTCGATGAGCCGGGTGCGTTGCGCATCGTGAAAGGCTTGCCCGAACGGACCGTGGCGAAAATCTTGCAGGAGTTCGCCGCGGGGACCGATGAAGAACGGCAGCGCGGCCGAACGCTGTTCGAGGCGATCGCCGCTGCGCAGCCGGAAGCGGATCTGACCGACGCCGCGAAGGCGGCACTTCCATCGAGCGCTCCGAGCGGCTCCGACGGATGACTTGAACGCGGTCGAACGGGCGAAGGAGCAGCCTTGACCGCCAAAGCCGTTCTCGCGAGCGTCGCCGCCGCAGGCGTTGCCGCGCCACCCTCGTCGAGGCGGACGGTCGCCGACGAAGGCTACGCGCGCCAGCTCGATCGCCGCCTCGCGAGCGATCAAAAGGCGGGCTCAAATCCTGCACCGGCGGTACGTGCGATTGAGGGGCCTTCCGACGAAAACGCCCCCGGCACGGCATTTCAGACGCACGAATCGCGTGCCTCCGATGAAACCACTTCGAGCATTGAGTCTCCTGAGAGCGTTTCAGCGTCGACGGATTCCGATGGTGTGAATCCGTCCTCGTCGGAACGGGGCGACGAATCGTCGTCGAGAGTGCCGGTCTCGTTGCTTCACTCCTCGCAGGTCATCGTCTCCGCTCCGCCCGTGCCTTGGCGGCAATTCGACACCGCCGCGACAAACCCAACGCACGAAGTTTCCTCGGAAGGCTGGGACGAATCGCTTCTGAAGCCGCCGGCGTCGTCGGAGATCACGACGATTGATGCTGGGCGTCCAGACGGAAGCATTCCGTCTGGACTTCTGCACGCGACCGATGTGGTCACGAGCAAACCCGACCGCATCACCGCGCCTCCCGGCCTCGCGGTCGCCTACGACGCGGTCCAGAAACGCTCAACGGATCACAACGTCGAAGACGTGGGAGCGGAAGGCATCGCCAAGCTTGCAGGACCATCTGCAAATGAGAACCCGCAAGGCAGCGTGCCGAAAACGGTTCCGAGCGAGTTGCCAGTCGATCCATCGGCCGATACTACAGCGGTTCCTGTCGCCGCCGGCACCGACGCGGCGTTGGTCGAGACAAACGCCGCTGTCGGCGTGACGCAAGCGGCACCGGATCCCTTGTCGGCTCCTCAAGTTTCCGCCGCAGCGGATGAAACGCTGTCCGACGACTCCGCTGTCGAAGGCAGCGACGTCGGAGACGAGACGACGCGGGCATCTGTCACCAACGACGACGCCGCGATTCCTTCCGAAGACGAAACGCGGCGCGGCGGACAGGAACGGCAAGGAGGCGAACGAGGTCGCGATCACGCGAGCGAGATCGTTGCCAACGCGACCGCACGTGCGGTCACAGCGATCGAGAATACCGCCGGAGTACCCTCCACCGAGCGGAAGATCGCCCCGTCGCCCCCTGCGATCCCTGTGGAACTGCATCAGGCGCTCGCGAATCGCGCCACCGACGCCAGAACCGATTTATCCGAGGCACAGTCTTCAGACGTCACGACCCGTGTGCCTCCCGAAGGCGTCGCGAGCACCGTCCGCCAGGATGCGAAGGCACATCTTGCTTCGCCCGGCCAATCGGTTCGCAGCGATCAGGCCTCGACGGCGGATCTCGCAGAAGGACTGCCGAGACATGCCGCGGCGGCACTGCGT
>JACCRE010000146.1 GCA_013813775.1 Planctomycetaceae bacterium | reverse complement strand
ACAGCCTGTTGAAGTAATCGACGGCACCGGCCGACGAACCAGCCAAATGTCGAGAAATGCAGGGAATTCGGCTCATGACTCAGACGCGTCGCGAGGCATTTTGAATACTTCAACGGGCTGCTAAGCCGTCGCGGTCCACCTTCCATTGGTTTTTCAGCTCTTTCGCGTATGGATTATTGATCGCGTCCGAGAAGTCGTAGTCTTGTTTCCTCATGCTGTTTCATTCTACGGGGCGTATGGTCGCCGAGTGCGTTAACTGCTTGTGGATCTGACCACCGACCACCGACCACTATAATCCCTACATGGACTGGGTCATCCTCATCTTTCTCGCCATCGGGTTTCTCTTCTTCTGGGGCGTGTGGATCTTCGGGTACTGGCTGCCGATGGCGCGGGAGTCGCAGCGGCAGTTCAAGGAGGAGCAGGCGCGCGAGCGGGCGGCTGCCGAGAGGTTAAGGTCGTCGAGCCAGCCGCCAAGTACGGATCATGCGACGACCAAAGACGTTTAGCCGCAGGCGATGGCCCGCGCAAGGATCGCGAAGCATGGGAGGGCGAAGCTCCCGCTGAGCCGCAAAGAAGACGATCACGCGCGCAAAACGATTGCGGCTCGGCGGGAGCCTCGCCCTCCCGGATCTTGACTGGGAGCGTGAACCATGAGCCAGAACAGTACACCGCCCGTCCCGCCTCTGGCGGGGTTGTGCTCCTTCGACGACGCGCGTCGGACGGAACTGCCCGTCGAAGAGTGCGTCGCGTGGATGAAGCGGCATCATTATGTGCTGCATCGGCTGCACGGCGTCTTCACGGCGCGGTTGACCGCCGAGCCGCTCTATGAACTCAAGACGGCGTTCAGCCATCACGCGTACCTGTGTGCGGAACACGTGACGGCGCTTCGCAAGCGGGTCAGCGAGCTGCGCGAGCCGCCATTGGGGTTGGAAGCCGTTCCGCATCGCTCGCTCGAACGATGTTTAGACGAGGTGCTGGCCGCTCCGACGACTTCCGCCCTGCTGCTGGGGTTGTACGAGGCGCTTGTGCCGGCCCTCATCGACTCGCTCGAACGCTACATCGCGACGACGAATCTGCTGGCGGACGCACCGAGCGTTCGGATCGCGCGCTTCTGCAAGTTGGAGATGGAGGATCTTCAGCGCTTTGGAGCCGAAGCGATCGCCGCCGTCGTTTCCGACGAAGACCGGGCCTCGCTGGTGGACTGGTTGACGTATCTGCGAGGGCTGCTGGCCGATGCGGGTGGACTGGACGGCCGCGATGAACCACCGGCGTCCTCCGACGGCTCGCCGCGCTTCTCGGCGACGCCTTACGTCTACGACGGCACGCCGAAACGCGATGCCCGCTTTCACGATTCTTACAACGCCGGCGTCAATCCGGAGGCGTTTCTGTACGACGAGCGGTTCAGCCCGCGCGACAAAGTGCTGATGATGTATTACAAGCGTCTCCGCGAGCTCGACGTGCCCGAGATGATGGCGAGCATCCTGCACGAGACGCCCGGCAAGCCCTGGAAGTTCTACGCCGACATGTCGCGGCAGCTTTGGGACGAGGCCCGCCATTCGCTGCTGGGCGAGGTCGGCTTCGTGGACCTGGGACTCGACTGGACGCGGATTCCGATCAACTTCACCTGGTCGCTGAATCTCAATACGCAACTCACGCCGCGGGAGCGTCACGCGGTGTTGTTCTTCATCGAACAGGGGCTGATGCCGCGGACCGGCAAGCGTTACGAATGGGAGATCGGCCGTCAGTCGGAGATTCCGCTCGCGGCGCTGATCCAGGACTTCGATTGGGCCGACGAAGTGCTGCACGCGCAGCTCGGCCGCGAGTGGTACGTCGCCGACTTCGGCGACCTGAAGCCCGCGATGGAATACGGCGACCGCTGCTGGTCGCAAGTGCTCAGCCACTGGCGCGACTACCGCGACAAGGGCCTGACCGATCACCGTAATTGGTGGCCGGATCTGTACCGCGCCGCCTGCGAACACTGGGGCGTCGCACCCGACCCGCAGGCGCTCGGCTTCTGTGAAACGTATGAGGACAAGCGGGCGGATCTGAAGGGGATTGAAGTGAGGAGTGAGGAGTGAGGAGTGAGGAGTGAGGAGTGAGGAGTGAGAATCTTCTGGCGCGCTCCCATGCGCCCGCCCGCCTCTCCCAATCCGCCGCCTCCCAAACCGCATTTCCATACAAAACAAGAATCGGAGCGAAAACCGCCCCGATTGCTCTTCCCACCCTCCGCTACCTGAGAGAGGTTGGATGGCTGGTTCGGGTTTTGAGCGGCGAATCTGCAGTACCGCCGATCATGCTGGCCCGAGCAAGTTCGTTTGACGTGGTGCCCGGCCTTGCGTCGGTCCATGGCGTCGAGAGCAGATGACCAAACCCGGGGCCTTTGTCGGCAAGAGCGCCTTTGCTCGAGAGCGGCATCCCCCGGCGGCGGACGTCCACCTCACGCGACGGCGGCGTGTCACGCAGAGTGCGTGATGTGTCGTTCGGCTCGCCCCCCCTGGGGGGTGTCCGACCGGCAAGGGCCGGTGTCGCCGCGTCGAAACGGGCGGGACAGGGGAGCGCGCTCCACTCTTTCCTTGGAGGGAAAGAGGACGGAAGGACGGAGGAGGGGAGGAGAAAGGAGACAGAAGTCAGGAAACAGAAATCAGGAGACCGAATGAGAACGAGCTGAAAGCTCGTTAAAGAAGCCCGGCTTGAATTGGGCTGTTGATCGCATCAGCGGCGGGCGATATGCTCAGCGGTCGGCCGGTGTTCCTCCGGCTTCGCCGTTCGGCGATCCGTCATTCGCTGGTGGAGTTCCACACATGCCCCGGCCTTCGCTGCGCCGCCGTCGCGGCTTCACGCTGATCGAGCTTCTCGTCGTCATCGCCATCATCGCCGTTCTGATCGCTCTCCTGCTTCCCGCGGTGCAGCAGGCCCGCGAAGCGGCTCGCAGGAGCCAGTGCAAGAACAACCTCAAGCAGATCGGCCTTGCGCTTCACAACTATCACGACACGTTCCTGCGGTTTCCGATGGGCTTCATCGATACGAAGAGCCCGAACGGCCCGCTGCTCGACGGAGGCTGGTCCTGGGCGGCCATGATCCTGCCGCAGCTTGAGCAAGGCCCCCTCTTTCAGTCGATCGATTTTCGCTATCACCCCTACGGCACAGCATCGGGAACGACGGCGCCGCCGAACGGCAACACGCGAGCGATCGCCACGCCTCTTTCCGTCTTTTCATGCCCGTCGGACACGAAACCGCCGACGACGGCCAACAACGGCGCCAACCCCAACGGCACCACCGCTATCGCCACGAGCAGTTATATGGGGTGCGTCGGCGCCTTCGACGGCGACCCGTGCGACCGATCCCAGCCGGACGTGCGAGTCGCGCGACGCAACAACGGCTTGTTGATCGTCAATGTCTGCCACGATTTCGGCAAAATCACCGACGGCACGAGTAACGTCATCGCCGTCGGCGAGGTGTCGTGGCAACCGATTCAGAACATCGGCGGCACGAACCGCGGGTCGGAGCGACAATTCGTGCTCGGCAACATCACGACAGGCGGCGGCCCGAACTGTGACTTGCTCGGGCCGACGCAGAACGGATCGTTCCTGCACCTGCGCTCGACGCGCAAAAAGCTCAACGGCCCGCTCGTCGGCGGCGACGTGCACCGCGCATACCACAGTGAGCATACCGGCGGCGCTCAGTTCCTGTTGTGCGACGGCAGCGTGCGTTTCATCAGCGAGAACATCGAGCACACGAACACGAACGTCGGCACGAACGACGTGAACTTGAACGGGCCTTACGGTCTGTATCAGCGGCTTGCCGGAATCAGCGACGGCCAGGTCGTCTCCGACTTCTGAGCCGATTCGCTTCGATCGGAACTACCAAGCCCGCCGACGGACGACCGCGGTGGCGGGCTTTCTCATGCACCGAAGGAATCACCGATGACGTTGACCCGCCGAATCGGTTGCTTGCTCCTTCTCAGCCTTGCGGGCTGCGGCAGCGATGGCCCTGAACTCAGTGAGGTCACCGGCACGGTGACTCTCGACGGCAAGCCGTTGCAAGGCGCGATACTCACCTTTATCCCCGAAGCTCCCGGCGCCTCGACCTCGTACGGCATCACCGATGCCGAAGGCAACTATTCGCTGATGTACTCTCGCGACAAATCCGGTGCGATGATCGGCACGCACAAAGTCGAGATCGCGACCGAGAAACTCACGGCCGACGACATGGCCGACGGGCAGCCCGTTCCCAAGTACGTACCGATCCCAAAGAAGTACAAGGAACCGGGCGCGCTTACCGCCGACGTGAAGTCCGGCGATAACGACATCGACTTCGAGCTCACGAGCACGTGATCGCCGCCGGCGAATCACTGCCGGGGACAAACCGGAGACGAGCCTGTTGATCGCATCCATGGCGGGCGATATGCTCAGCGGTCGGCCGGAGTTTCTCCGGCGTCGCCGTTCGGCGATCCGTCATTCGTTATGGGAGTTCTTTCCATGCCCCGCCCCCGTCGCGGCTTCACGCTGATCGAACTGCTCGTCGTCATCGCCATCATCGCGGTGTTGATCGCGCTCCTGCTTCCCGCGGTGCAGCAGGCCCGCGAGGCGGCGCGGCGGGCGCAGTGCCAGAACAACCTCAAGCAGATCGGGTTGGCGCTGCACAACTACCACGACGTCTCCAACCAGTTTCCGATGGCCTTCATCCGCGCCTCCACTGTCGCGAACACGGAAGGCTGGGGCTGGGGGGCGATGATCCTGCCGCAGTTGGAGCAGGGCAACCTGTTCGACCGGCTCGGCGTGACTCAATACCGGTTGACCGACGTGCTTGCCGGTCTGAAACCCGACCTCGCCAGCGTGCAGGATCGAACAACGATCTTTCAGACCCGCCTGCCCGTCTACATCTGCCCCAGCGACTCCAACGACGGCCTCGTCCCGGCGCAGAAGGACTTTCGCAACGGGTTAGGAACATCCGCCGGCGGTCTGGGAAACTTCCGTCCCGCGATCTCGAATTACATGGGCAACTGGGGCACCCGCACCGGCGCGACCACCCAAGACGCCCCCGACCCCGTTCGTGACTCCTGGGGCATCTTCATTTGCAAAGGCCGCGCGCCCGGCCAAGGCAAGGTCGGCATCAACCACATCACCGACGGGACCAGCAACACGATCATCGTCGGCGAACGCGAGAGCCAGCAGGGTCGGGCCGGCGTCTGGGTCGGCGTCCAAAACCAGAACGCCGGCGGGCAACGCGGAAACGTGCAGGTCATCGGACAAGGCAGCCCCCTCATCAACGCCACCGACCCGCCCTTCGACTGGAACGCCACGAACGGCACGGGCGCCGGCGAAGGCTTCAGCAGCGAGCACACCGGCGGCGCCCAGTTCCTGTTCTGCGACGGCAGCGTGAAGTTCATCAGCGAGAACATCAACCACAACTGGCCCGGTTCCCAGAACGAGGCCACCGTGGCGACGATGGGCACCTACCAAAGGCTCCTCCGCCGCAACGACGGCTTCCCCACCGGCGAGTTCTGATCAGCGAGCGGAGGGCATCGGCCCCCGAGTCTTCCCGAACCCCACCTGATTCAATACGCCGGGCTCCGCTAACTCGTCTGCCGGCACCGTCGCGCGGTTGACGCCGGTCGGTCCGTTCAGCGTTCCTTACGCACACGCCACGGGTGCCGCGGGGGACTCGGCGCGCGTCCTCCTTGAAGTCGGAGACCTGATTCATGCCGTCGCTTCGTCCGGTTCATCACTGCGGTGCCGCAGTGCTTCTGGTCTCCCTGACCCTCGGCTGCGGTCCCGACGGCCCGGAGATCGCGACCGTCGAAGGAACCGTCACACTCGGCGGCGAGCCGCTCGCAGAGGCGATGGTGCTGTTTCAGCCCTCCAACGGCCGCCCCTCGGCCGGCCGGACCGACGCCGAGGGTCATTACGAGCTGATCTATTCCCAAGGCCGTGAAGGCGCACTACCCGGCGAGCACACCGTGGCGATCAGCACCTTTCAAGCGGGGAATCCCGAAGAGGGCACCCCGAAAATCATTGAACGCGTGCCCGCACAGTACAACGTCCAGACCGAGCTGAAGGAGACCGTCGAGGCCGGCGAGAACGTGATCGACTTCAATCTCAAGGCCGAAGGCCGGATCCTCGATCCGCGCCAGTAGCGCTTCGAAACGCGACGAAACAGGCGACAACGAGATCGATTTCGAGCTGACGTCGAAGTGATGGGCCTTAACCTACCTTGAAGCCGATTCCTTCTCGACGCCTTCCCGCACCAACCGGTCTTCATCGATCGACGTCGGCAGCGACGGTTCGCCGTCGAGCCAGCCGAGGGAGACGAAGAACTCGTCCATCAGGCGGGTCGTGGCCTTGTGCAGCGTTTCATCGCCGCGGCGGGCGTTGAAGAAGCCGTGCCCGGCCCCCTTGAAGCCCACGACTTCGCAGCGGTTGCCGTGCTTCCGCATGACTTCGCCGAAGCGTTGAACGGTGGAGAACGGCACGGTCGTGTCATCGACGCCGTGCAGGATCAACGTCGGCGGTTCCTGCTCGCCGACGTGATGGATCGGCGAGATCTCCTTCGCGCGACCGCCCGTGCGGTCGTCCATTCTCGCGATCGCGGCGGCGCCGAGGGCGGCATCGTCGCCTTCGAACGCCGCGAGTTGAACCGCCGGATTGAACAATACGAGCGCATTCGCGCGGCCGCTCGTCGTCTCGCGCGACGCTTGATCGGACTGTTCGATCACGCCCATGCAGGCGGCGAGGTGACCGCCGGCCGAACCTCCCGCCGCGGCGATCCGCTGAGGGTCGATGCCGAGCCGGGCCGCGTTCTCGCGAACGTAGGCCATCGCCGACCGCGCGTCTTCGACGCACTCGATCGGTGAAACCTTCTGACGAGACGCGACGCGATAGTCGGCGCAGATCGCGACCATGCCGCGCTTCGCGAGATAGCGGGACTGTTCAGCGAACTGAGTGGGCGAGCCGTTCTGCCATCCGCCGCCGAAGAAAAAGACCACCGCGGGCCGGCGATCCGAGTCCTTCCAGCCTTCAGGATTGAACACGTACAGCCGTAGCTCAGTGTCGCTGGCCGTCTTGTAGACGGCGGTCTTCGCGTCCGGAAAGCTCGGCGGATAGCTTCGATCGGCACGTTGCGCGAAGGCCGGTGTCGCGAGGAGAACGACGAGCAACGCCCAAGTGAAGTGCGGCATAGGAACGGCGGCCATTGGGATGCGGGAACGACGGGAACGACGATCAAGCTGACACGTCGGACGCCGCGGGTCAATCACCAATCGGCCGAACCGCGACCGTCACGCCGCCCTGGTTGTCCGCGAGACGATCCCAGCCGTCGTTGAGGCGCAGGTAGAGCGTCCCGCTCGTCGGAGCGACAAGGGTTCCCTTGCCGCCGACGTCGATCGGGTCGAGGAGCGTCTCATACGCCTGCGGAGCTTGCAAATCGTCGGCGACCACCGCGGCGAGCAATCGTCCGATCGGTCGGCCGTTCGCGTAGTCGATCGTGATGCCGCCGGCCTCGCTCAGCCACGGCTTGGGAACGTCGCACAACGAGAATCGCCCCGTCGCGATGAGTTCGTAACGCTGCCCGGCTTCCAATCGAAGCCCCGTCGATTGCCAGCCTCGATCCGCGGCGACCGTCACATGTGTGTCGTCGTCAGGAACGCGTTGACCCGGCTTCAGCGTCAGTAACGCGCGTTCAAAGTCGTACCCGTAGCACGACGTGTGAATGAAGTGATCCCACTGCACGCGCAAGCGAGGACCATCGTTCGCGAAACGAGCGTCGAACTCCCGGCGAAAGCGCGACCGCATCGCCGGGTCTCCTAACTCATGAAACCGCTCGCGATACTCCGAGTGCGCATCGAGGAAGTGGCACGCCGCCCAGGACCAGGCGTAAGGAATCGATTCAGCGAACTCCGCGTCGCGCATGTCGAACACTTCGTCGAGCGACGTCGCGCGTCGGGCGTCGACCTCTTTGCGGATCAGTGACACGCGGTCGAAGCCCGCGGTTTCATCGGGAGTCTTCGGCAGAATGCGAAACTGCAACGCCCCGTCGGCCGTCATCCGATGTGCGGCGAAGTGCTCGGCCATGCCCTCCATGTACCAGGTCGGCCCGTTGGCGGCCGGCAGCGTCGTCATGAAGCAATGCGTCGCTTCATGCAGCAGCAAATGCGCGAGGTAATAGTCGAGGCTCTGTTCCCGCATCCAGAACCGACGACGACGATTCAACCCGTGATTGAACGACGGCAGGTTGCTCGGCACGAGCCCCGCCGACGTGAACCGATCGGTGTCGCGCATCACATAACCGGTGATCTGCCACTCCGAGCCATCTCGCGCCGGCGGCAACTCGCCGAAGTATCGCGAGAGTTCGTCGTAAAGCGCATCGACGAGCGATGGCAGGCGAACCGCTCTCGCCTCATCGATGTCGGTGTAGAGAACGAGACGTCGCGACTCGAACTTGCGGATGCCGGCGCGTTCGAGTGCCGCATCGTCGTGGCGGGGGCGATCGTCGTCCGGGCGGTGGACCGGTTCCGCGACTTTCGGCTCAGGCGACTTCTGGACGACGGGCTGTGGCGTCGGTCGAGAAGGGTCCACCTGAGTGACCGTCTCGACGCTCGGCGATCTTGCGGGCTGTGACGTCGCGGGTTGTGACATCGCGGGCGGAGACGGTGCGACAGCCGGATTCCGGTCGCAGCCGGCCGTGCCGATCATGACGAAGAACGGAAGGACCGTGCGAAGAGGGAACGTCATCGCGGCGAAACTGTCGGTTGGTGCGACGCGACCGGTCGCGTTTTCTCAAGGTTCGGAGGGGAATCAGCCGATCGACTTGACGCCCGGCACCGCCCGGCTAAAATCCGAAGTCTCATTTCGCGGCTTTGCGTGTGTAACGAGAGCGGTGAAATCCGGGGCCGTAGCTCAATTGGTTAGAGCGCCGGACTGTCGATCCGGAGGTTGCGGGTTCAAGTCCCGTCGGCCTCGCTTGAGGGAGTGAGTCACGTGTCGCAAGGGCACGTAATGCTCGTCGCCAGACAAGTAGTGCAACTCCTCCTTCGTACAGAACAGGGACCGGACTAGGAGTCCGGTCCCTGTTCTGTACACCGACGCTTCGCGAGGAGGCAATGATGACTGATTCTGATCAAGCCGCTCCGGCACCTGCTGCGGAATCTGCACCGGTTGCGGCGCCTCAACCGGTGGCCTCTCCGGAATCGGCCGCGCCATGTCGCCCCCTTCCACCCGCTGGAAGTTGGACGGTTCAGGCAAGCGAGTTCGGGGCTCCGGAAATCCGCTCCGAGTGACGACTTGTTCGGGACCGATGAAGGCGAGCGGTGCCACGAAGAGCGCTGTCACGAGTAGCCACGTCGATCGATTGACCCACGTCGACTTCCAAGAAGTCACTTCGGCCGTCGAGACAGCCGCTATGTGATAGCTCGCGGCAATGTTCGCGCGAACGAACTTGTCGTCGCCGTCCAGGTCCAGCAGCCAGTTCGGCTTCACCGGAAGCGGGAGTTCAAACGCACGCTTCGCGAGCACGGCTGCGATGATCGAAAGCGCGAAGAGCGACATGCTGGGAATCGCATTCCAAGCGATCGTCGACGCATCGAAGGCTTTGAGTGCTGCGACAAGACTCGCCGCGGCTGTCGCTGAGAATTTGAATAGAGAGTCGGCCTTCTCGTCGACCTTTGACGAGTGTTCTCGTAGGTAGCCGTAGAGAGTTTTCGCGTAGTCGGCATCGGCATCGTACTTCCGATCGTCCCTCGGCTGAAACCGCTGGTACCAAGGACCGCGCCAAGACTCCGCCTTTCTCTCTGACGCGACTCGCCTGCGGTCTGGCGTCAAAAGATTCGCAAGGTGGTCTCTGAAAGAGGGGACTTCAGGCGGATCGTTGCTCATGTGCAGCATGATAGCCGGGCGTGACCGAAATGGCTTCAGGCCGCCGCCGCGATGAGTTCACACACCGTGAATGGAATGATTTCGCAGCCTTCTTTCCGCTTGAATCGTTCGATCACCTTCTTCGGCGGCTGCGTGTAGTCGAAGGCGACGAAGAAGCCCTTTGTGCGCTTCGCCTGCGGGCGAGAGTCTGCGAGCCATCTTCCTTTGGTACTCAGCGTGAGACTGACCCATCACTCAGCCGCTCAATGAGAATGTGTCCGCAGCATCCCTCGTCCAAGGGCGGCGATCTCACTTCGTTCGCGCTGCCGACGGTTTTCGCTTTGCAAGCGATTTTCCTGCCGGGGTGCGTCGGGGACGCCGGGTGCCGGTCGTCTTCGCCAGCTTGCTTCCGGTCGGCTCGACGAGATCCCGCAGCCGGCCGCCGAGCGCGAGATATGCCTTGAGCAGAAGGTCGAGCGAGACCCCGACGCCCTGCTCGATCTTCGCCACCCGCGGCTGGCTCGACCCGATCAGCTTCGCGAGCTGAGGCTGAGAAACGTCGCGGCTACGGCGGAGCTCTCGAATCGCCGTCACTGCCCGCACCCGAAGCTCGATGAGCTCGGATTCCGCGTCGCTCAGGCCAAGGAACTCCTGCACCGTCGTGAACCGGTATCCGGCGGCCTCGAGCGCCGCCCGTTTCTTCGGGTCCATCTTCACACCTCTTCGTCGGAAATTTCTGCCGTCCGGTCGTAACGCCGTAACCGCTCACGAACCGTGTCGAGCAACGGCTTCGGCGACTTCTGCGTCTTTTTCACTTCCACCCCGGCGACGAGAATCGCATCGTCGTCGATCCTGTAGAAGATTCGCCATGTCACGTTTGTGCCATTGATTCGGAGTTCGTGGCATCGCGGTCCGATCAATGGCATCGGACGCGAGCACGGCATTCCGAGCGACTCGCCTTGTTGCAACAGTCGCAGCAGGTGCCCCGCCTCCTTACGGGCTTCGATCGAGAGCGGCGGAGTCCTGATCTCGCCGTGCAGCAACACAAGCGGCTTGTTGGTGGACCGATCAGAGTTCCGCTCGTCGGCGATCATACGGCCGCATCATATATCCGATCGGGTATAGTCGCAAGCTGTGCCAGCTTTGCTTCTATAAACAATGCCCTCTCGCTCACTGCAACAAACTCCGCCGCAACACATCGCGTGCCTGTTCGAAGTAGGGTTGCCAGACGATCTCGGGCTTCTCGTCGCGCAGGCAGTCGCGGACCTTGGCGAGGGTGTTGCGCGCCATGTGGGGGCAGCGGTTGCAGGCGCAGGTTTCGCCGGTGCTGGCCATGATGCCGGGGACCGGGATGTATTCGTGCTGCGGGGCGACCTGCTTGAAGGCGTGGATCATCGCCGGTTCGGTGGCGACGAGGAACGTCGTCGGTTCGGCGATCGATTGCACATGGCGACGCATCTTCTCGGTGCCGCCGATCACGTCGCTCACTTCCAGAATGTTCTGCGGACATTCGGGGTGCGACAGGATCACGCTGCCGGGTTTGTTGCGCTTCGCCCGCAGCAGGTCTTGCAGGCTGAAGATTTCGTGGACCATGCACGAGCCGGGCCACAGGATGAACTCGCGGCCCGTGACTTCCATCAGGTAGCGACCGAGATGCTGGTCGGGCACGAACAAAATCTCTTTGTCCGCCGGCAGCTTGTCGATGATCTCGCGGGCGTTGCCGCTCGTCACGATCCAATCGCACAGGCTCTTCGTCGCCGCCGTCGTGTTGATGTAGGCGACGGTGACGAACTCGCGGCCTTCGGCGCGCAGCTTGTCCTGGAACGCCTTGAGGGCGTCGTGGGGACAGCTATCTGCCAGCGAGCAGCCGGCGAGAAGATCGGGCATGAGCACCCGCTTCTCGGGGCTGAGGATCTTCGCGCTCTCGCCCATGAAGTGGACGCCGCAGAACACGATCGTCGGCGATTCGACGGTCGTCGCGTCGCGGGCGAGCTTGAGGCTGTCGCCCGTGAAGTCGGCGATGTCCTGGATCTCGCCGTCGACGTAGTAGTGGGCGAGAATCGACGCGTTCTTCTCGCGTTTGAGCGCATCGATCTCGTCCATCAGATCGAGCGGATCTTCCTCGAAGACGGGTGCGGAAATCGGAGGGCCGCTGAGAATATCGAGGCTCATCGTGCCGCCTCCCGGAACGGAGGCCAAAGTAAGACGGTTCGGTTTCGAGGAATTATAGGGAACCACGGAAGACACGGAACACACGAAAAGGTGAAAACTCGCGGGCGAAGCCGGTGATGCCGGCCCTACTCCGCGACGCGATCCACTCTAGAATCGGTTATTCCCGTGTCGTCGCTGCGGTCGGGAAGCATGTTCCTTAGAGGTTCGGGCACGACTCCCCTCTCCCTCGGGAGAGGGGCCGGGGGTGAGGGGCGAGGTTGACGTCCCACGTCGCTTGCGTTCGCTTACACGGTGGTCGTCGAAGCTGAAAAACACGGGGATGACACCGCAAGACATCCCCTCACCCC
>JACCRE010000132.1 GCA_013813775.1 Planctomycetaceae bacterium | reverse complement strand
ATTCTGTATTCTGTATTCTGTATTCTGTATTCTGTATTCTGTATTCTGTATTCTGTATTCTGTATTCTGTATTCTGTATTCTGTATTCTGTATTCTGTATTCTGTTCCCCATGTTCATTGATCGTGTTTCTTTGCGTTGCCGGGCCGGCGACGGCGGCGACGGCTGCGTGAGCTTTCGCCGAGAGGCCCGGATTCCTCGCGGCGGCCCCGACGGCGGCGACGGCGGCCGCGGCGGCAACGTCATCGTGCGCTGCGAGTCGAATTTATCAAACTTGGCGCATCTCGTCGGCCACGTGCATTGGAATGCCGAGCGCGGGCAGCACGGCATGGGGAGTTTATGCTCGGGCAAAAACGGGAAGCATGCGGTGGTCGCCGTCCCGCCGGGAACGCTGGTCAAAGATGCCGAGCGCGGGCACGTCCTTAAGGATCTGCGCGAGCCCGAAACCGAAGTCGTCGTCGCCCGCGGCGGGCGCGGCGGTCGCGGCAACAAGCACTTCGCCACCAGCACGAATCAGGCTCCGCGCGAGCATGAACCGGGCGGCGAAGGCGAATACCGCGAGATCGTCCTCGAACTGAAGCTCATCGCCGACGTCGGGCTGCTCGGCAAACCCAACGCCGGCAAGAGTACGCTGCTGAGCCGTCTTTCGGCGGCACGGCCCGAGATCGCCGACTATCCGTTCACGACGAAGTATCCGAACCTCGGCGTCGTTCGCGTGGGCTTCGAGCACCAATTCGTGCTGGCCGACATTCCAGGACTGATCGAAGGCGCCCACGCCGGCGTCGGACTGGGCCACGAGTTCCTGCGGCACGTCGAGCGCACGCGTTTGCTCGTGCATCTCGTCGAGCCGACGCCGATGGATGGTTCCGACCCCGTCGAGAACTACCGCGCGATCCGGAACGAGCTGCTGCTCTACGATCCCAACCTCGCCGAGCGTCCCGAGATCTTGTGCGTCAGCAAAGCCGAGCTGCCCGACGCCGAAGCCGCCGCGGAATTGCTTGAAGAGGAACTCGGCCGGCCGGTGATGAAGATTTCCGCCGTCACCGGTGCGGGACTCAAAGAATTAGTCGGTCACGTCCTCGCGGAACTCGCGCGGTTGAACGACGCGACGCCCGTTGCGTCATCGTGAATGTCCAGCGGCGGATGTCCCCGCACATCGAAACTGTTATACGCGACGGACGGCCTGATCAAACAAATGTCTCGCGGCCCGGCCGCTGATCTCGGTCCGGCACAGCAGCTCTTCGGCGATGCTTTCGACGGCCTCCCACATCCCCGGCTGATCCAGCAGGTGCTCGGTCTTGTCGAGCATGCGGCGCTCGAGGCGATCGACTTGTTTCGCGCCTGCCGCCCGGCGTTCCGTCAACGACCGGACGGCCCACAGATCGCGGGCGGCGCCGTCGAGGGCGTAGTGGCCGGTGTGGCGAGCCTCCGCCGCGAGTCCGCCGAGCATGATCAGGATCTGCGTTTCGACGGGATCGTGCGCGGAGCGAATCCGTCCTTTCTGAAACTCGCACCGGCCAAGCCACTGCTCCTTCGGCCGCACGCTCACTCGATGCACCGGCTGACCCAGCGCCAAGGCCACGACGGCGTGCCCGGCTTCGTGATAAGCGGTGGCGGCGTCTTCAGGCGAAGGGGGCATTGGGACGAGGGTTGAGAGTTGAGTGTTCAGCGTGAATGAGAAGGGCGACGGCGAACCACGCTTGCGGCTTCGCCGACGCTCCGATCGCCCGACAACACGAAGCGACGGCTTCCATCAAAATCCCGGATTCCCCGCGACACGCAGCAGTTCCCGCCCGGCGGCGACGTTGCGTTCTTGCGGAGCGCGGGGATCGTTCTCGACCTCAAGCTCCCAACAGCAGTGGAGCGCGTACACGTCTTCCGGTGGAAGCTCTTGGCGGGCTTCGTCGTAAAGCGCGAAGGTGATCGAGCCGACCATGCCGATTCCCGCTTCATCGGAACCGTCCGGGCGGATCCCGCGATACAGATACCGCACGAGCCAAAGACGCCGCGGCTCTTTCGACGGCGGCCAAACGAGCGTGCGCGCGTCGTACAGTGAGGCTTCGTCCGGCGGACGACCGAACTCCATCGGGTGCGCCAGCCAGCGGCACATCTCAGCGACGGCCATGAAGTCGGGATTCTTCGCTCGCACCGGAATGGCGTTCAACTCGCCGAGATTCTCAAGAAAAACGATCGCGGTCGCGCTCGTCTTCGGATCGAGGCACGCCTGCGAGAGCGACTCGACGGCCGTCCGGTCGCCGAACCTGGCGGCGGCGAACGCCGCCTGCATCCGCACCTCTTTCACGGGGTGACGGAGACCGACTTCGATCAAGCGACCTCGGTCCGCTTCCGCCAGATGAGGCAAAGCCGCCGCGGCGCTGCGCGCCGTCGATGAAGAACCTTCACCATCCTCGGCGAGCCAGCTTTCCAGCATCGCATGGCCGGCGAGCGTGTCGAATGGATGAGGAAGCGGCGTTTCGATCGCGATCGCGTTGACGAAGTCGAGGTAAGCGATCGCGGCTCCGCCATCCGGCAACGGTTCACGCAGGGCTTCGACAAGTTCTCGCTGCAGCGGATAACCTTCACCGATGCTCTGAAAGATCACCGACCATAAGGACTCGTGATCGAGGCTCGGTTCCCACGCTGCAGCCGCAATTCGTGGCAGATCCGATGGATCGTGATAGAGCACGAGGATCTTCGTCGCAAACAGCAACTCTTCGGTGCGCTGCGGCGACGGCGGTTGCTTGTAGATCGCGTCGAACAGGTTGCGTACGTGCGGAAGCCCGTACTCCACGAGCGTCGCGAACGCCTCGCCTGTTTCCACTTGCTGGAAGAATCCGAGCGCCGCAGGGAAAGGCGACGGTCGCGTCGACTCCCATTCCGGCCAGTTTGCAACGAGCTCAGCGACCGCCAGGGCCTCCTCTTCGGAACGCAATTCGTAGTTTCCGAGACGAGCCAGGGCGGCCGTCAGTTCGCCGGCCGCTTGTCCCTGTTCGATCGCGCGTCGCAGTTCACTTTCGGCCATGACCGCTGGGCTTCCCGTTCGCTCGGAACGATCTTGCAACGTACAGGATCGTTGAAGGCACCGAGCATAACGTCGCCGCGGTCGATGTCAGCCGAAACGGTGATTTTCCGATCTGTTATCGCCCGGGTTCGTTGGCGAAATCAGCGGCGACCTATCTCAACAACTCCTCAACTTGCTTCGTGAGTTCGGGTTCCCTCAGATCGATGCCGGCGATGTTTCCCCGGCGGTCGATCACGTACACCGTCGGGAACGCAATAACGGCCCAGCGGGTGGCGATCGGGCCGCGCCAGCCGTCCCAGTGAATGTTCCAAGTGAGCTTGCCCTCCGTCACCGCTCGCTCGGTCATCGATCGCTGCTCGTCGGCCATGATCCCCAAGGTCGCGACGTCGGGACTCTTTTGAAGCTCTCGCAAGCCGGGATACATCTCCTCACAAGGGCCGCAGCCTGCGAATGAAAATTGAATGACGACGACTTTGCCTCGCTGCTTGGCAAGCGACCAGTTCTCTCCCGACAGCAATCGAACGTCGAGATCGGGTGCCGGCTTGCCCATTCGCAAGTGCCCTTCTTTGAACAGCAGGCCCTCGGCGATTTCGGTAATCCGAGGCATTGTTTTGGTGCGTTCGGGATCAAACTTCACGAGGTAATACTTGGGATCGACGTTTTGAACCGCCGGTTGGCGATACTCCCGACCAGAGACTAGCAGGGCTTGCAGAATCTGACCCGCTTCCGCCTGCCACGCTCTCAGAGTGAGATCGTCTGGCAAGCGTTCCAGCCGTGCCGTCAGTTGGTCCCTTTCCGTCGGATAGGCCAAAGCATCGCCTTCAATGATCTTCTCAAGTCGGCGTTCGGCATGTTCTCGGCCGTCTCGCATGTCGAGCATGCAGCGGGCGAGCATGAGTTTGGCGAACTCGCGATTGCGTGGGGTCGCGTTGCCATCCTCGGCGAGTTTTCGCAGGTATCGTGCCGTTTGTGGCTCGGAACCGCTGCCGTCGAGATACCGGAGAATCTCAGGCAATTCCTCGAAGCCGGCATACCGAGAAAGCCGATTCACGGCGTCTCGGCGACCTTGGGCGGCGGGACTTTCAAGATCCCCGTAGGCTCCGCCGAGGTGGATCAGTTTCCTCAGTGCCATCAGCCCGACGAATGATCCCTCATGCCTCTGCTCGAAATCGAGAAGTTTCGGCACGTAAGTCTTCGCGGGATCGTGCTCGTGCATGTACGCCGATTGCTGCTCGGCTTCGCTGATTCTCTCGACCTCAGTCCAGAACTGATCGTACTCGCCGTACATTTCGGCGATCAGCTTGATCAGCGTCGCTTCTTCGGGGGCGTAGGCGATCTGCTGCGAATCAGCGCCTTCCACAAAAATGCCTGAGGAAGCCAGAGCCAGCACAAAGAGCAAGCAGAATTTCAGACGCATGACCGAGCGCGAATCCGAGGGTCATTTTGAAGCCTTCGTGAGACTTCTCCATGCCTTCAATGCACTCGCGGCGTGGCGCTGCTCAGCTTTTTACGCGAACGCGCATCGGCTCGACGTGAAGAGCGAAGCACTCGTAAATCGAGCGGCCTCAAATCCGTTTGTTGCCGCGGCCCATCATCAGGAAGCCGATGAGGCCGATCGAGATCAGCAGGCTCGTGTACTTCACGGGCGTCATGTGCGCCCACTGGTCTCCCGCGAACCACACGTAGTAGTCCCAATAGGAACCGACGGTATTGGTGAGACGCTCGAACCAGTTCATCGCACGCACCGGGCGGCCCGCGGTGAAAAATCCGACCGCCGCGCGGCGGTCCTTCAGGGCAACCGTAGCCCATAGTTCGTCGCTGAATCCGTCGAGACGACGATTTTGACGTGATTGCCCGCCGGTCGATCGATATGATCGCACTAAACGTCACGCCGTGACGACCAGGTTGTCGCGATGAACCACCTCGTGATAACTCACGCGGCCGAGGACTTCGCTGAGAGCGTCGCTGCGGCGCCCCGCGATGCGGGTCGCGTCGGCGGAGTCGTAGTTCGTCAACCCGCGGGCGAACTCGTTGCCTTCGGCATCGGCGAGCGACACGACTTCGCCCGCCTGGAAGCTGCCCTCGACGCCGATGATGCCGATCGGCAGCAAACTGCGGTTGCGGAGGCGCACGGCGTCTCCCGCCCCGGCGTCGAGCCGGAACCTGCCCTTCGGCCGGATCGTGTAGCCGATCCAGCGTTTCCAGGCCGGGAGCGCGACGTCGCGGGCCAGGAACAGCGTGCCGACTTCGTCGCCTTCGAGCACCATGTCGAGCACGTTCGGCCGACGCCCGTCGGCGATAATCACGTTTTCGCCGACGGCGGTGGCTGTGCGGACGGCCTCGAGCTTGCTCTTCATGCCGCCGGTGCCGCGGCTGCTGCGGGTGTCCTGCGCCAGCGCCAGAACGTGCTCGTCCCATGTCGCAACGAGCGGGATCGCACGGCTGTTCGGGTCTGCCGGGTCGCCGTCGAAAAGTCCGTCGACGACCGACAGTATGACCAGCAACGGCCGCGGCAACAGGCTCGTGACCATCGCGGCGAGTTGATCATTGTCGCCGAATTTGATCTCTTCGACGCTCACGGTGTCGTTCTCGTTGACGATGGGAACGACGCCATATTCGAACAGCATCGACAGCGTATTGCGGACGTTCAGATACCGACGCCGGTGCTTGAAGTCCTCCGCCGTGAGCAGCAGTTGGGCCGCCGAGAGGCCGTGTTGCCGCAACGCGTCGTCGTAGGCTCGAATCAGCCGCGCCTGTCCCGTCGCGGCGGCGGCTTGCAGCCGGGCGAGGTCTTTCGGGCGACTTTTGAGGCCGAGAATTCCGATTCCTGCGCCGATGGCGCCGCTGGAAACGAGGACTGTCTGACGACCGGTGTCGCGAATGCGGGCGACCTGCCGGGCGAGATTCGCGATGACGGCCTCGTCGAGAGTGTCGTCGGGGCGAGAGAGGGCGTTCGTGCCGACTTTCACGACGACCGTTTCGGCCGTCTCGATCACTTCTCTCCGGACCAGATTCTTCATCTCGCCCATCTCGGGCCGCCTGTTCGACTGCTATCGATGACACGAAAGCCGGCGGGAGAGGCCCGTCGGCTTCAATTCGGTCGCACCCCGTTTCCGAGGCTCGCAGACGCGGGTATGATAGGGGACGATGAAAACCGTGTGAAGGTTGTCGCTGCTGACTGCTGAACTTTCACGCGTCTCTCCGTCCCGACCGCGGTCCCCCCGGGTCGCGCCCTCCCATGGATCGCGCCACGCATGTCGGAACTCTTTCATGAGTGCGGGATCGCCGCCGTCTACCATTTGACCGGCGGCCCGATCAGCCCGCTCAGCCCGCCGCAAGGACCGCATGAGGCGTCGCGGCTCATTCCGCGAATGCTGCTCGACATTCAGAACCGCGGACAACTAGCCGCCGGCTTCGCGACTTTCAAGCCGGCTCGCAGTTCGCTGATCGAGACTTACAAAGAGGTCGGCACCGTCACCGAGGTCTTCCACCTCAATCAACAGACGGCTTACCAGTCGCTGATGGATCAGTTCGCCGGCCCCGCCGCGATCGGGCATGTGCGTTACGCGACCTGCGGCAAGGAGGAACGCAGCTACGCGCAGCCGTTTGAGCGTCCGCACATCGAGCGCCGCAAGTGGTTCGCATTCGCCTTCAATGGTCAGCTTGCGAACTATCCGACGCTGCGTGACGAAGTGCTCGCCGAGCCGGACTTTCATCTCGCTCGCGACACCGACACCGAAATCCTAATGCACCTGATCGGCCGCGAGTTGTCGGGCGACAAGCGTCCGGGCCTGATCGACGTGCTCAAGCGGCTCGCGCCGAAGCTCGACGGCGCATACAACATCGTCTTCCTGAACGCTTCGGGCGACATGTTCGTCGCACGCGATCCGCTGGGTCTGCGGCCGTTGTGTTACGCGACAGAGGGACCGCTGTTCGCCGCGGCGAGCGAGAGTGTGGCGCTGACGAATCTCGGCTTCTCCGAATCGAGCGTGCGTAGCCTGCCGCCCGGCTGCGCGATCCTGATCGAAGACGGCCGGCTGCGGGTCGAGCGTTTCGCCGAGTCTCCGCGGAAGGCTCACTGTTTCTTCGAATGGATCTACTTCGCGAACGTCGCCAGCACGCTCGACGATCGCAGCGTGTATCTCGTCCGCAAGCAACTGGGCGAGGAATTGGCCAAGCAGGAGCGACTCGTCAAAGACGACGAAACGATCGTCGTGCCCGTTCCCGACACGGCGAAAGCCGCGGCCGACAGCATGGCGTATCAGCTTGGCGTGCCATGCCTTGAAGGCCTCTTCCGCAATCGTTACGTCGGCCGGACGTTCATCGAAGGCGCGAACCGCGCCGACAAGGCCCGCGTGAAGTACACCCCGCTGCCGCAAGTGCTCGAGGGCAAGCGGGTGCTGCTCGTCGAAGACACGATCGTGCGTTCGACGACGATGAAGGCCTTGATCTCGCAGCTTCGCGAACGCGGCCGCGCTCGCGAAGTGCACGTGCGGGTCGCCTGCCCGCCGATCATCGCCCCCTGCTTCTACGGCATCGACATGAGCACGATCGGCGAACTTTTCGCACCGAAGTTCATGTCCGACGGCGAATTGACGTCCGAAATTGAAGAAGAGATGGCGGCTGCGCTGGGTGCCGACAGCCTGCGTTATCTCCCCGTCAGCGCGATTGCACGAGCGGTCGGCATGGCGGGTGACGGATTGTGCCAGGCCTGCATCACCGGCGAGTATCCGACTCCCGCCGGTCGGCACCTGTATCAACTCGCGATCGACAAGTCACGAAGCGGCCAAGAGGCGAACGGCCGTACTTACGACGCGCCTTGTGCGACGGGCGATCCGGTCCTCGCGGCCTCGGGCGTCAGGGTATAAAGCGGCAAGGGTGGCACGCCCTGACGATAGGAAGGGCGTGGCGATCCACGGTTGACCACGCTCATGCTGGGCGTGCGTGCCACCCGACGGTGAAATTCAAGAAACTATCTTTCATGCTTCGCGACCACACGATCGAAATTCGCGTCCGCTACAGCGAAACCGACGCCATGGGCGTGCTGCACCACTCGAACTACTTGTCGTACTTCGAGATGGGCCGTACCGAACTCTTGCGCGCCTCGGGCGGAAGCTATCGCGACATGGAAGAACGAGGCCGCTTCCTGGTCGTCACCAAAATCGGCGTCCAATATCGCGCCTCGGCCCGCTACGACGACGTGCTGACGCTCAAAACGAGCCTCTCGAAGATCTCGTTCGCCAAGCTGGAGCACAGCTACGAGATCCGTCGCGACGGTCAACTTCTCACCACCGGCGAAACAACGCTCGCCTGTGTCGATCGCGAGGGTAAGGTGCAGCGAATGTCCGAACTGTTCCCGGAGTTCTTCGCGAATCGTTCCTAAAGCACGCGATCGATTGATCGCGCCGGACTACGACCCGAACAGCCGTTGGCGGATGCCTTCGCAAGCCCCGGCATCTGCGGTGTGACTATTGCCGAATCGGTCGAGGATCATCGGTTCGATGAAGGCGACGGCCGGATTCGGCAAGTCGCTCGCTGCTTTCTGCAAGAGGGCTCGTTCTTCTTTCGATAGCCCGTGGATGCGACAGAGCTCGCCGAACAGGCCCGTCGCGTGATTGACGGCCTCGGCGGGACGCCGTCGGCGGTCCCAGAGATAGAGGCCGGCCCAGAAGGCGGCAATGGCGAGTCCCGCCATAAACAGCACGGCCGTCTCGCGCGACGAACCCGTGCCATTGAGCCGCTGTCGGGCGGCTTGCAAGCCTTCAAAGCTCGCCAAGAGAAACCCGACGGCGTGCATACGCGAGTCTCTTTCGATCAGGTGGCGGTGATGGCGTCGCTGGACCGCATCAGAATGCCGCTGCCGTCGAGTGATCGTTCGACGGCCTGCCTGACGCGCGGGCTTGAGTCGGCCCTCAAGTCTTCCAGAGCTCGCATCACTTCCGGCGACTGGTCATCGGACAAGACTTCAACGGCGACGCGCCGCACGGCACTGTCGTCGTCGTGAAGCATTTGAAGAAGCGGCTCCCGCATTTCGGCGACAAGTCCGAGCCGGCCGATGGCTTGCGTCGTGGCGATTCGCTGGCGCTGGACGGGTCCAGCAAGAACCGCCGCAAGCTTTGAGGCGCAGTCGGGATCGATCTTGCGCACGAGTTGCCCCGCCTGAAAGCACATCGTGGGCGTGAGTCGCTCGTGAATCGCGACGAGATGCTCGATCGTGA
This sequence comes from Planctomycetaceae bacterium, assembly GCA_013813775.1. Classification (GTDB taxonomy): domain Bacteria; phylum Planctomycetota; class Planctomycetia; order Planctomycetales; family Planctomycetaceae; genus JACCRE01. Next base: position 6,040 of record JACCRE010000132.1, on the reverse strand, counting down.
ACCCCTGGAGTTGTTCGCGGGCCGCCTGCCTGACGACATCGGATCCGCTGTCGAGCCGATCGATGAGCATTCTGAACGCCCCCGGCACATGCCGCGGACGAAGTTGCGTCGTCGCCCATGCCGAGATGTCGTCATCGTCACTATCCAGGCTGTCGAGCAGGATACGCCTGGTCGTCTCGAAGTCGAGACGGTCGAAGACCTGCGTCGCGCTGCGACGGCCTTCGGCGCTTCCGTTCCGCACGACCCATTCCTGAAGTTCCATTTTGCGGGCCTCCGGCAAACCCGTGGCCAGTATGAACGCCGGCAGTCGGCCCTGAAGCGGCTCCGGAACCGCAGCGATACGCTCGGGCGACGTGAGCCACGCGACCGAATCGATCTGGCGGAAGTTCGCAAGCTGTGCCGCCGTCGGCTCCTCGGGAAACCATCGCAACAGGGCGGAGATGAACTCCGAGTCGTCGCGATGCCGCAGAGCCTCGAATGCCTTGCGCGGCGGATACGGCTCGCTGAGGAACTCGAATAACAGCCGCATCACGCCGGGATGACGGCTTGTGGCAAGGACGGTCTCAACAAGCTGCCGGCATTCGGTAGTCTCGTGCCGGGTCACCTTGACGATGGCTGGGTGGCGCGGCGTTCCGAGCGCGAGCAGGTGCTCGAGCACGGATTCCGGATCGCTCAGCACTTCGAGTCGCGAACACAGCGCCGCCAGTGAATCGAGTGTTTCGTCTCGAACCCGTCCGACATCGATGCGGCCGCTTCGCGTGCCAGCGGCGGGATGAGACAGAGCCTCGTAGAGTCGATCGGCGACGACCGAAAACGTCTCAAACGCCTCGCGACGCACCTCCCCCGACTCCGATCGCAGCAGATCGGAAACCGCCGGTAGATGCTCGATCAACTCGCCTAAACGAACGGCCGTCAGGCTGTGGAGCGTCAGGAACTCGTCTTTTTGTCGCAGGCATTGTCGGAATGCGCGCGAGGCCGGCTCAGACGGATCGAGGAGTTGCCGCCGCGCCGCGTCCGAAAGCCCGTCGAACCTGCGAAGCAGCTCCACGATGCCGCGGACGCTCCCGCGGCGACAGATCGAAACGGCAGCGAGGTCGCGGAGTTCGGGACGCGTGGATTCCAGAGCCGCGATCAACACGTCGTCCGCCTCCGACCGGCTGCTTGCCGCCAGCGTGTCGAACGTTCGGTGGAGCGGATCGGCGGACATGATGGACGGGATCGGTCGGATCGGCAAAAGACGATCCGGTATTTGTCTTCCATCGAGTCGAGGTCGAAGACGTCTCGACGGAATCGGGCCTGCGCCCTGTAGACGGGAGAGACGGCACATTCGCGACCGTCGGAAAGACTGCTCCGAGGTCTCTCAACCGTACTGTACGAGCGGCGCAGCGGCGGAATCGTGTCTCAGAATGCCAGCCGATCCGCGAACCACGTCGAGGCTGGCGTCGATCGTGGTGTCGTCACAACCCTCGCATCCGTGCGAAGTGGGACGGGAAAAGAACTCTCGCCTTTGGTCTGTCCTTTTCACTGCACCGCATTTGCTTCGTCGTCAACGCATTTCCACGCCGAAGTTTCGCAGAACGATGCCGGCGACATCGACGTCGCGGAAGCCGCGGCCGGCCCCGTTCGGAAGCGCAGCCGCATCGGAGCACAACAGCACCCCGCGACGCTCATCAGTATCGGCCGGACAGCCGTGCGATCCTCGAACCAGCGACGCATCGAGCGGGGTCGATTTCGAAGGCATGTCGATGAACATCTCGACCGGGTCGTATCCCGGCTTGCGGTGAATGTCGACCGTGCGGGCGAAGGCCGGGGCCTTCGCGTCGTCGAGCCACCAGTAGTACGCGAACCAGGCGCTCGGTTTCGCGATCAACACGACTTCACCGGAGCGTTCATGATTCAAAGCGTAGCGGGATCGCTCGTCGCCGACGAGAACTTCGGCGACGTCATCGCAGCGGCGGAAGAGGTCGGCCACCCGGTCGACATCCGTTGAGTGCTTGACGAACACGTGCGCGAACTGGTGGTCAACGAGAGCCCACGATCGACTAGCGGCGACGTCGAGCAATTCACGGCCTTCGCCGTCGTCTTTGAGCGTTACCAGGCCGGCATCGCGCAGCATCCGGTTCGGAAAAGCCACTTGATCCACGGGAGTGATCACGTATTCGCTCGCCGCGAGCCAAAGACAATCCTCGTAGCCGGCCGCCGCATATCCGTCGACGAGGCGTCCGATCGCCGCATCCACGTCAGCGAGTGCCTGAACGGCCTGCGGACTTTCCGGACCGAACTTCTGCGCCGCATAGTCGAGATGCGGCAGGTAGATATAGCTGAAGCGAGGCTTGAATCGTTCGGCGGCGAAGGCAGCGGAATTGACGATCCAGTTCGTCGACTCGATCGAGGCCAATGGTCCCCAGAACCGCATCAGCGGAAAGTGACCGAAGCGATCGCGCAGCTCGCCATAGAGTTCCGTCGGCTTCGTATAGCACCACAGCGACTCGCTGCCGTCGGGATTATGGATCGGAGCCGGCGTGCAAATGAAGTCCGCGCCGGCCCCCTTGATGAGCATTGGGAACCAGGCCGCGCTCGTCAGTTCGGCGTCGGCCTCGTGCAGGCGGTCCCAGATCTGCGGAGCTTGAACGGCCTCATTCCAGGCCGTCCACATCTCGACCTGCCCCTTCTCCCGCCAGAAGAATCCGTTGGCGACGACGCCGTGCTCGTCCGGCAGCACGCCGGTCGTGAGCGTCGCTTGGGCGGGACAGGTCACCGCCGGAAACGACGCCGACAGCGGCACCGTCGCGCCCTCCGCCGTCAGCGCCGACAATCGCGGCATCGTCACGAGGTCTTTTCCGCGCAGGCCCGGAATTGAAAGCAGAACGGCGTTACGGTGCATGGATTTCACTTCCAGGAGCGCATTCGAGACGCATGAAGCCCCGGGATTGCGACCCCGGGGCTTCGACGTAGATCATCGCGCGGATCACTTCTTCGCTTCGTCAAGCGGCTTGATGCGAAGGTCGCGATAGTAGACGACGCTCTTCGGATCGTGCGCCTGCAGGGCCATCAGTCCGCCGTCGCCGATCTGCGGCTCTTCCGAAACTCCCGGCGGTTCGACGTACTCGTAAAGCACCTTATCGTTGATCTCGGTGCGAACGGTTTTGCCCTTCACCGTGATGCGACAACGATACCACTCATTGTCCTTCGCCGGTGCGCTGAAGAGCTTCACGCGGTTGTACAAACTGCCGCTCTTCACGGGATCGGTGTGGCTGATGTTGACCTGGATCTCGTGCCCCTGGGCCGGCCAGCCCTCGTCCTGATACTTCGTGTGGAAGTAGATGCCGCTGTTGCTGCCCGGCGTGGTCTTGACGTCGGCCTCGAACACGAAGTCCTTGAACTCGCGTTGTGTGTAGAACAAGTGAGCCCGCTCGCCGCTGATGACGATCATCCCGTCTTCGGCCTTGATCCCGTTGCCTTCGTTGAGCTTCCACCCCGAAAGATCACTGCCGTTGAACATCTCGATCCAGCCCTCTTCGGCGGCCGCCGGGGTGGCGGCGAGGGCGACTGTCAGCAAAAAAAACGAACGCATGCGAAACTCTCCCGGGACGGTCGACTGGATGGGAAACCACTCTAAGCGTCGAGGGACGAATGAGACAAGCGACGCGGTCGTTGGTCCATGACTGGGAATGCCGCTCGAAGACAAAGTATCATCCATCAGAGGCCTTCAACAAACGCCGGAATTTCGGCCGCGGTTGAGATGCCACAACAGGTTCCGGCGGGTTCGAAGCCGTGAATGCGACACCCGTTCCGATCGGCGTCGCCGTCGTAGAGCGGAACGGCCTTTTTCTGGTCGGAGTCCGGCCGGAAGGCGTTCCACTCGCAGGCTATTCCGAATTCCCCGGCGGGAAGTGCGATCCCGGTGAGCTGCCCGCAGCGTGCGCCGTTCGAGAATGCCTGGAAGAGACAGGACTCGCCGTCGAAGCAAAGCGGCTGCTCGATCAGGTGACGTGGAAGTATTCACACGGTCCGGTGGAGTTGTCGTTCTTCTTATGTCATCCGCGCGACGAGTCTGCCGATCCCCTGCCGCCCTTCCGCTGGGTCGAACGTTCGGAACTGGCGACACTGACTTTCCCCCAGGCGAATCAGTCGCTTCTTCGGTTATTGTCGTCCTGACTGGCCCCCGCTCGCCGATCAATTCAACGCACGCAGCACGGATTCTCATGCGACTGACTCGATGCTTACTTGGTGTTTGGATCATCGCCGCGGCGTCGGCGATGGCGACCGCCGCGGAGCCGCTTCAGGTTCGGGTGCTGTCGTACAACATCCACCATGCGGAAGGGACCGACGGCAAGCTCGATCTGCCGCGCATCGCGAAGATCATCACGTCGGTCGAACCCGATCTTGTCGCCTTGCAGGAAATCGACTTCAAGACGGATCGAACCGGCGGAGTCGATCAGGCCGCGGCACTCGCCAAGCGGACCGGGCTGCACGTCGCCTCCGGCGACAACATCGATTACGGCAACGGCCGCTACGGCAACGCGATACTCTCGCGCTGGCCGATCGTCGAGCACAAGAACCATCCGCTCCCGAATGACGGCGGCGAACAACGCGGCGTGTTGATGACCCGGATCAATCCGGGAAATGGCCAGTCTCACATCAGCTTCTTCGGAACGCATCTCGATCATCGTCAGCCCGAAGGCGAACGATTGGCGTCGGCCGCGTTCATCAATCAGCTTGTCGCCGAAGATGACCGGCCGGCGATTCTGGCGGGAGACCTGAACGCGGTCCCGACGAGCGAGACGCTGAAACGATTCGAGAGCGAATGGACCAATCCCACCGCGGCGCGACCTTTGCCGACCATTCCGTCGAAGACACCGCAAAGGCAGATCGACTACGTGTTGTGCCGCCCTGTCGAGGGATGGCGAATGATCGAGGCCAAAGTGCTCGACGAGCCGGCCGCATCCGACCACCGGCCGTTGCTGGTCGTTCTGGAATGGCAGCCGTCCAATTGAAGCCGATCAAAGAGCGATGCCGCTCGCCCGCAGTCTCCTAGAGATTGGGAAGGTATCATTTTCTCTGCTGTCGCTCCCGAATCCGATCCCCCTCTCCTCTGGGGAGAGGGGACAGGGGTGAGGGGATGCTTTGCCGCTTCATCCTGTGAGTTTCGGCCTCAACGATCAACACGCGAACCAACGCAAGCGACGTGGCACGTCCACCTCTGCCCCTCATCCCCGGCCCCTCTCCCCAGGGAGAGGGGCGTTGTGTCAGAACCTCTTAGAAGGAAAAGCCTCGCATGAGCGACCACGTCTACAAGAAGCTCGAGCTCGTCGGTTCATCGCCGAAGTCAATTGAAGACGCGATCCGCAACGCGATCGAGACCGCCGGCGAAAGCGTGCGTCAGATGCGCTGGTTCGAAGTCATCGAAACCCGCGGCCACATCGAAGACGGCAAGATCGCCCACTACCAGGTGACGATCAAGGTCGGCTTCACGATCGAGCGGACGACGTAGCAATGTCTGGAAGGACAGAGCCGCGCCCGTCAGGAAGCGGTCGATCCGGCTATACGGCGTTTGCAATTCAGCTCACGACATTAGTGCGTCCCACCCTTACGTGTAGCGGTAGCCGCGGTGTCGAAGATGGCTGCGGCATTCGTGTTCGGGGAACAGGTCGAGCACGCGGCCGCGGAGTTCCCACAGCGTCTCGGTCGTGCGGGCGGCGGCGTCGCGCAGCAGCTTCTTGAACTTGCTGAAGGCCAGCTCGATCGGATTGAGGTCCGGCGAGTAGGGCGGCAGGTACCGCACGCTGGCTCCGGCGGCCTCGATCGCCTCGACCACGCCTTAGATCTTGTGACTCGACAGGTTGTCCATCACGACCACGTCGCCGGCACGCAGCTCCCGCACGAGGTGCTGCTGTACCCAGGCCAGGAACACGCGGCCGTTGATCGGCCCGTCGACGCAGACCGGGGCGATGAAGCCGCTGGACCGGAGCGCCCCCAGAAAGGTCGTCGTCTCCCAGCGGCCGCAGGGCACCGACTCGATCAGCCGCGTTCCGCATAA
>JACCRE010000126.1 GCA_013813775.1 Planctomycetaceae bacterium | reverse complement strand
GGATAGGAGCGGCCAACAAGGGGGATCGGCGATGGGCGACGGGCGAAAATCAAAGTCGGCGGCGCATTCCAAGAACGGTCCGACGAGAACGAAGAAAAAAGTTCTGGACGACGCTGTGGATCGAGGCGACGACCCGTTCGCCGTCTTCGCAGCGAGAGTCGCCGCGGGTGAATTGCTGGTACCGCCTCATCATCTGACGCCGCACGATCGCCGACGGCATGCCCGCCGAACGCTGATGTTCGATCATCGCATGCGCCTGAAAAATCGCCCGGAGGCGGTGCAGGCCAAGTTCGAGGCGATGGCCGCCTCGGTCGTGCGATTCTTTCGCGGCACCGCGCTACTGTATTACCGCGATCTCGCCGGCACCGACGCCGACATGCCGATCGTGCTGTGCCTGGGGGATGTGCATCCCGAGAACTTCGGCGTGATGCCGGGCGTCGACGGCACGCCGGTGTTCGGACCGAACGACTTCGACGAGGCGCATTTCGCACCGTTCACTTACGACGTCAAACGCGGAGCCGTCGGTTTCGAACTCGCAATGAAGGAAGCGGGACTCAAGAAAAATCACCGTCTGCGGGTGATCGAGGCGTTCGCACGCGGCTACGTCGACGCTCTGAAGGAGTTCTCGATCGATGATCGCGAGGCTGACCTTTCGATGCGCATCGACAACAGTCCGCCGATCGTGCGGGAACTGCTCGAGCGTTCGATGAAGGAACGATCCGCGTGGCTCGCGAAGATCGTCAACATCGAGCGCGGCACGTTTCTGCCCACCGACGAGATCGTGCCGATGTCGTCGCGCGTCGAGGACTTTCAGAAAGCGATCGATCTCTATCGGAAGCAGAACGAGCTAGGCGCAGCGACGCGGATGACGAGCTTCCAAGTGAAGGACGTCGCCCTCAAGAAAGGCAGCGGCACCGCCAGCCTGGGCTTGGAACGCTACTTCGTGCTGATCGACGGGCCGACCGATTCCCCGACTGACGATGTGATCTTAGAAATGAAGCAGGCGCGGCCGTCCGCCATCACGGGACTGGCGCCGGGTGATACCGCCGCCATTAAGAACGAAGCCAAGCGTGTCGTCGATGCGCACCGAGTCCACGTTGCGGGAGGCGATCCCTATTACGGCTATGCCGAGCTCGACGGCAGACCGTACCTGGTGCGCGAACGCAGCCCGCTCAAGAATTCGCTCGACATCGAGGATCTCGATCTCGATGGCTGGTGCGAGTATGCGGAGGTCTGCGGGCGCGTTCTCGCCCTCGCCCATGCCCGCTGCGACGCTGATGCCGGCATTCGGTCAGGAGACGCCGAGCGGGCGATTCTTGAATCGATCGACGAGACCGTCTTCGCGTCGGACCTTGCCGAGTTCGCTCGCGCGGCCGGTAAACGCATCCGCAAAGACTGGAAGATCTTCAAAGAGGATTTCCGGCGTGGCGCATTCGCCTGCGCCGTCCAATGAGCGGCCGACAACTCGGTCGGCTGTCCGCAACTCGAGAAATTCGGGTGGGTAGGGGATTTTCCGTGTCGTGCGGCGTGCCAGCTTGATTAAGCCATCAAAGACCGCCTATCCTGACGCTGCGGATCGAGTGTGCAGAAATGTCCTCGCGTTGAACTTTCCGCGTTTTGTCTCGAATGACCACACTTCGTCGCACAGGAGCACGAAACATGGCGTCCCGTTTTGCTCTCGGTCTGGCCGTTGCCGCTTCGGCGGTGCTCGCTTTTTCTGCTGCCCGCGCCGCGGATGAAGGTGACAAAGAGAAGAAGGTTGAAGTGAAGTGCCCTGTGTCGGGCAAAGCGATCGATAAAGCGCACCACGTCGCCTACAAGGACGCCGAAGTTTACTTCTGCTGCCCGAACTGCCCAAAGGCCTTCGAGAAGGACACCGCCAAGTTCGCGACGAAGGCGAACCTGCAGCTCGTTCAGACCGAACAGGCCGTCGAGAAGAAGTGCCCGCTGACGGGCCGCCCGCTCAACAAAGAGCAGATGGTTTCGATCGAAGGCGTCGAGGTCCAGTTCTGCTGCGGCAACTGCAAGGGCAAAGTCGCCGGCATGGACAAAGAGAAGCAGCTCGAAGCCGTCTTCGCCGACAAGGCGTTCGACAAGGCTTACGAGGTCAAGAAGCCCGAGAAGAAGTAGGCATGATTCTTCGCGTGGCATACAGTTTCGAAGCCGCCGGTTGCAGCCGGTCGGCTTCTTTTATACCTCACGCGGCCATGAGTGAGACGTTGTCGAATCGCTGAAAATTGAGGGTCATGAGGGAGGCCAAATCGGCAGCGTGTCGGGTCGGGATGTCGGTCAGGGTCTGTTCGATGGCCGCTCGAAAG
>JACCRE010000125.1 GCA_013813775.1 Planctomycetaceae bacterium | reverse complement strand
GCCACTGGCTTTGCCAGTGTCGCGGTCTGGCGGTTTCCACTGGCAAAGCCAGTGGCACCCAACCTAACGATCGCGAGAAAGCATGCCGGGCTCGCCACGACCGGCGGTCTCCGCATGGCCGAAATCGGACGAATCGGGTAAAACCGGTGGATTGAGGCGAGACTGGCAGTCGGTCGCGCCCGTCGTTCAACGCGCTGCCGCCACGGACCACTTGCTTCATGCCGAACGTTCCGCCACTCCCGTTCGAGCGACCGGTCGTCGAGCTGGAAGAGACTCTCAGCAAGCTCGAAGCGATTCTTGATCCCTCTCCCGACGATCAGGATGCGATCCGCAAGCTTCGGACGTCGATCGTTCGGAAACGCCGCGAGATCTTCGACAATCTCGACGCCTGGGAGACCGTGAAAGTCGCCCGGCACCTCGAACGGCCCCAAACGCTCGATTACATCGAGCTGGTCTTCGACGAGTTCGTCGAGTTGCACGGCGATCGTGCCTTCGGCGATGACCGGGCGATCGTCACCGGCTTTGCCAAGCTCGACGAGTACAAAGTGATGTTCGTCGGCCAGCATAAAGGCCGGAATCTCAAAGAGCGAAATGAGTGCTTCTACGGCTGCGCCCATCCCGAGGGCTATCGCAAGGCTCTCGAAAAGATGCGGATGGCCGCGAAGTTCGGCATGCCGATCATCTGTCTGATCGACACGCCCGGAGCGTACCCGGGCGTCGGTGCCGAAGAGCGCGGGCAGGCCTACACGATCGCCTTGAACCTTCGTGAGATGTCGCAGCTCAACACGCCGATCATCTGCGTCGTCATCGGCGAGGGCGGCTCGGGCGGAGCATTGGGCATCGGCATCGGCGATCACATCGCCGTCCTGCAGTTCGCCTACTACTCGGTGATCAGCCCGGAAGGCTGTGCCGGCATCCTTTGGAAGCACGTCAAGCACGCCGACGCCGCGGCGAAGGCCCTGCGGTTCACGAGCAAGGATCTGCTGGCGTTCGGCATCGTCGATGAAGTCATCCCCGAGCCGCTCGGCGGAGCGCATCGCGATCACCGCGGCATGGCCGCCACGCTCAAGGGTTCGCTCGTGAAAGCGCTGCGGCAACTCATGGCCGTGCCCGCCGACAAACTGCTCGATCGCCGCTACGAGAAGTTCCGCAAGATCGGCGTCTTCGAAGAGCAAGCCGTCGAGGTCGCGGTCGACGAAGTGACCGCCGCCGAGAGGGCATCGGAAGACGCCGCGAACGAATCGAACAACAAGACGGACGGACCCGCGAAGCCCACGCCCGCCGCACGCGGCTCAGCGGCCCGGGCACGTTCGTCAGTGTGAGCGAGTGCCGGGCGGGACCGAGCCATCGCAGCCTCGGAAACGCCGAAATCCACCGTTCCGCAACGTCCGATAATGCCCGTTATGTTTAGTTAACGGCAAAAAGCGGCTTTGTTTTCAGCGGTTCTCGGAGATCGTGGGACGTTCTCTGCCCCGAACCCGCCGGGGCGACCCCGGCGGGCGGGCGATGCCGCCTCGCTATCGTGGCGTCGAGCCGAGGCGGGTTCGCAGATCGGCGTTGAGGCTGTTCGTCGAGATGCCGAAGGCGGCGAGCTGTCGCTGAATGCGGACGTCGAGCCGCGTCGCGAGGTCGGTGGCGGGATCGGGGTCTTCGAAGGTCAGCCGCAGCAGGTCGGCGTACCAGTCCTGGATGACGACTTCGGCCACGTCGTCGGGCACTCCGCTGAGTTGCTCCTCGGCCTGACGGATGATGTTCCGCTGGGCCGCGAGATCGGTCGTGTAAACGGCGGCGATCTCGCGCAGCGTTTCGTCGCGGCGGGTGAGACGGTCGGCTTCGGGGGGCTTGCCCTGCTCCCATTCCATCGAGACCGCTTTGATCAGCCCCGGGATCGCCGTGCGGAAGGTCGCGAGCAGCTCGTCGCGGTCCTCGGGCTTCGTGTTCTTGATCGCGGTGAGAGCCGCCTGCTTGAGGTCGTCAGGAATGTCGTCGATGATCCGCTCGAGGCCGCTGGTCGTGGTGTTCGACGGCTTGGTCGGCGTGCTCAATCGCGGCTGCGCCGGCCAATCGGGCACGGTGCCGAAGTCCGGCGGAGGAGAGCCGAAGTCATCCGCCGATCCCGTGCCGTAATCCGGCAGGCTCGGCGACGGTTGCCGCGGAGCGCCGGTGAGCGGCGGCGTTCCGAACTCATCGCCGCTCGACGCGAGGTCGTGCGGGTCGGTGCCGTAATCGGGGCCATGCACGACCGTCTGGCCGAGCTTTTCGAGGTAGGGATCGATGATCGGGTGCAGCTCGGTCGGCATGACGGGGTGCAGGGCCGACATAATGTGCCCCGCCGAGAAGCCGCTGTACGAGGCGAGCACGTCGGCCCGCGTGCGTTCGGAGAGCGTCACGGCAAAGAACGTGAGCACGAGGGCGAACGCCCCGCCTTTCACGAAGCCGAAAATCGCCCCCAGGTGTTTGTCGTATTCGACGAACTGCCAGCTTTCGAGCGTCTTGCGAACCGTGCGTGCCACTGCGAACGAGACGAACGACGCCCCGATGTAGAGCACGAACATCGCGATCCAGCGATTCAGCGGCGGATCGACCTTGATCAGCGGAGCGATCGCCAGCGACGCCGATTCCGCGAACAGGAAGCAGATCGCCAAGGCTCCGATCGTGGCGATCTGCCACGCGAAGCCCTTGCTCGCCCCTCGAATCGTGCAGAAGAGCAGCAGAACGAGAATGATCGCGTCGTACCACATGGCATCCGTGCCTTAGTGAGAACGGAAGAACTCAGAACGGCAGAAGGGAGAATCTCCGACTCTGTGCTTTGTTTCCGTCGCGGACGATTCTTCCGGCTTCCAGCTTCCCAATTCTTCCTTTCGCCTTTTTCGCGGTCGCAAAGTTTGCGGGAAGCATAACGAACGTGCCGGACGCGGGAGAAGGGGAGTTTGTGAGGACGGAAGGACGGCAGAATTGAGCGACAAACGTCTGACGCGCCTCAGACCTCGTCTCTTCTCGCATTTTCCCGCCCGTCAACGGCAACTTCCGTGACCCCGCGAAACTTAGGCCGTCACGAAAGCAACTCGTGCGAGAGCGGCGGCTGCAATGTTTTTTGATCTCTGCCCGCGTCTCAACGCCCGTTCTGGAAGCTGAAGCGATGATGAACGACCCCGATATCGGCAGCCTGATGAAAGCGGCCGCCGAACGGCAATTGGCGGTCGCGACCCTTCAGAAGAAATACGAAGAGAGTCTGAACATTCCGACCGAGCAGCTCGTTCTCGACATGCGCGAGCTACCGGCCACGGAGCGGATCATCCTCGACGCAATCATCACGCTCTTTGTGAAGCTCGACACGGGGCACGAAGCCGTCGATCACACTGTTCCGACATGATGTGCCCCACTTTGGCCACGGCTCCAGCTTCAACATTCGCGGAACGCCGACGAGGGCGTTCTCTACAAACGTGGGCCGCTCAAAATTCCTTGCGACTGTCGAGCAGCAGCGTCACGGGGCCGTCGTTGACGAGTTCGACGTCCATATGCGCCCGGAAGCGGCCGGTGGCGACGACGGTGCCTTTGGCGCGAAGACATCCGACGAAGCTCTCGTAGAGCCGCTCGGCCAGTTCCGGTCCCGCGGCGGCGACAAAGCTCGGGCGGCGGCCTTTCCGGCAGTCGCCATAGAGCGTGAACTGGCTGACGACGAGGCACTGCCCCTGGACGTCGCCCAAGGCGAGATTCATCTTGCCGGCGTCGTCCTCGAAGACGCGGAGACCGACGACTTTCTCGGCGAGAGAGGCCGCGTCGGCCTCGCTGTCGTCGTGCGTCACCCCGAGCAGAACGACGAAGCCCTTCCCGATCGACCCGACGACCTCGTCATCGACGGTCACGCCGGCCCGGGAGACGCGTTGCACGACCGCCCGCATCAGTAGGTGCTCGCCATCGAATGCCGGTTCAGCGAGAAGCCGTCGAGCGAAATGTCGGTCGGCTGGTCGAGCAGCATTTGACGCATCACGCGCGCCGTGCCCGGCGACATTTGCAGCCCAGAGCGGAAGTGACCCGCGGCGACGAAGAGGTTGTCGTAATCAGCGGCTCGCCCGAGATAGGGCAGGCCGTCGGGCGAGCCGGGCCTCAGCCCTGTCCAGCTTTCGACGATCGAGGCGCTCGCGAGCGCAGGACACACGCCGACCGCCAGCGCCAGCAGATCGGCGACGGCTCCGGCCGTCACACGCTTGTCAAAGCCTGCTTCTTCCTGCGTCGCGCCGACCAGCACTCGTCCGTCCGGCCGAGGCACGAGATAGCGGTGGCCGAGTTCGATCATTCGCGAGATCGGCAGCGGGACGGCGTCGAGCAACACGATCTGGCCTTTGACGGGACGAACAGAGAGATCGATGCCCAGCGGTTCCAAGAGCCCGCCGCTCCAGGCTCCGCCGGCGACGCAGTAACGATCGGATCGCAGCACGCCGTTTGAAGTGCGAACGCCCGCGAGGCGGTCCCCTGCCCGCTCCCAACCGAGAGCGAGCGTGTGCGGCAACAATTCAACACCCTGAGCGGCGCACGAAGCCAGCAACGCTTTGAGGTGTCGCGGATTGCGAACCTGCGCCTGGCTGGGCAAGTGCAACGCCGCGCCGAGACCGTCGCAGAGGCCCGGTTCCAGCAGCTTCACGTCGGCGTCATCGAGCGATTCGACGGGAATGCTTTCATCGCGCCACAAGGCGGCTTCGGCATCGCGGTCGGCCACGGTTTCGAACAGACGCACGGAACCGCTCATGCGATAGCCGGAATCGATGCCGGTGCCCGCCTGAAGCCACGCGACGAGATTCGGCCACAGCTTGTGGCTCAAACCGCGAAGCAAACCCTCGGGCGTCGTCGCGTGATTCACGTCGCCCGGCGGCAGCATGCCCGCACCGGCCCACGACGCCTCGGTGCCGAACTCCGATCGGTCGAGCACACGGACCGACGCGCCGGCACGGGCGAGCTCATCGGCGATCGACAAGCCGATCACGCCGCCGCCAAGGATCGTCACGTCCGCCATGCCACCCTGCTCCGCTCACCCGCGAAACCGTCATCATGGAATCGTCGGCGGCGGGTTGCAACGGCACGGCGAGCGGCTTACTTGCCGCGTCGCATCGACAGATTTTGCGCGAAGGCGGTCGCGAGCGCCGCGGGGGTCGTGCGATAGACGGTCTGAATGACGGTCGCCGGATCGCCGGCGTCGGAGAGCCGCGAGATGAACTGGGCGTACTTCGCGGGACCGCCGGCGATCACGAGGTAATCCACCAACGCATAGCCGACGGCGGCGGCCTCGGCCGGCGGGAACGTCCCGTCGGTGAAGAGTTGGTCGGGACCGGCGATGCCTTTGATCGCCGCTTCGACGCCCGATCGAAGTCTGGGGAAGTACGGATTCATCGCGTCCGACTTCGCGGCGACATAGAGACCTGTCCCCTGCACCGCCCAATCGGGCAAGTTTGCGTTGCCGCGACGCAGGTAGGCCTGCGCGAGATAGTTGGCGACGTTGGCCTTGAGCCCTGGGCTTTCCGCCGACGTTTCATCTCCAAGGTCTTCGAGCACGATGTAAGCGTCGTCGAAATCCGTGGTCAAGACGGCGTGACCGTGGACTTCCTGCGGCACGTCCGAGCGGTTGTTGACCGCGAGAGCGAACTCCTCATAGCCGAACCGGTCCTTGGTCACGAAAACAGTCAGTTTCCCCTTCCAGAGCGGCGCGCCCTTCGTCGAGAACATCGAACGCAGCGCAACCGCCTGCTCGTCGGCCCAGGTCGCGACCTGTTTCAGCCTCTCTTCCGGCACGTTTCCGTACACGAGGAACTCTACGGTCTCGACGTGAGCCGACGGTTCTTTCGGAAAGGCCTTCTTCCAATGCGCCTCGCTCTTCGTGCGGCGATGGGCGACGAACTCATCGGCCGAAAGCCTGGCCAGCTCTTTAGTCCGCATGTTGCCGGCGGACGGCACAAGATCGCGCAGCGGCTTCTTCGGATCGTCGCCGTCGAACTTCGCGCCTTCCTTGATCCAGGTCGTGAGCGCGTCGTAGTTCTCGCGAGTGATGCGCAACTGCCCCGGCGGCATGCGCGGCTGCTCTTTGTTCGAAACCATCAGCCACAGCCGGCTCGCGTCGGGGTCGCCCGGTTCGATCACGGCTCCGCTTTCGCCGCCCTTCATCACGCCTTCGAACGTCGTGACGTTGAACTCCCCGCGCGGATTGTTCCCCGTGTGGCACTGACCGCAGATATTCACGACAAGCGGCGCGACATCGTTGACGAACGAAACCGTCTCGCCGCCGGTCGGCTTCGCGATGACGGGCATGACTTCGTCTTTGCCTTCTTCGGCCTTCTCGCCGATGGTCGCGTCCCTGCTCCGGCCGTCGAACTTCGCGCCTTCCTGCACCCAGCGAGCGATCGACTGAATCTGGAAGACCGTCAGCGGCCCCTGCCCCTTGGGCATGCGCTGTTGAGCGTTTTGAGTGGTGAGCCGCGGCAACAGAACCGCACCCAACGGCTGCTTCGAGGCGCCGCCCTTCTCCCACCCGGCGAAGGTGTCGAGCCGCAATCCGCCCTTGGGATCATTCTCGCCATGGCATCTCAGGCAGTTCGCGCTGATGATCGGCGCGATCTCGTCGCTGAAGCTCACGCCGAGATTTTCGGGCTTCTCGCCGCGCTGGAGGGCGATCGCACGACGCCGCAGCGAGATGTTCCGCTGAATGATGCCGACGAGCCGTTCGTTTTCAGGAACGCCGGCATCGAGCAGAGCCCTGAGCTTCGTTTCCGCTTCGTCGATCGCCTTTTCGGCCTCGTCCACGTCTTTCTTGCGCAGCAGCTTACTGGCTTCGCCGACCTGCTGGCTGATTTCCGCCAGTTCCTTTCGCTGATCGGGCGTGACGGCGCTTTGGCCGAACGCCGCGGTCGCCGATGCCATCAACAACGCGAAAACTTGCGGAAAACGCATACGACTCCTGGCCGCTCGAAGGAATCCGGCGATCGTGGACGACACACTGTAACCCGACCGACGCGAGGAAGGTTCGTCCGCACATCGGTTTGCCGCGGCTGTCGGCAAGCTCTAAAATGCTTGCACCATCTTGAGACATAACGACTTCCGACGCCAGAGAGCCCGCCGACGTGACTCACGAAATCGCCGCGAAATCAGAACGGCTGACGAGCTTGCTCGCCGAGTGCGGGCGGGTCGCCGTGGCGTTCTCGGGCGGCGTCGACAGCGCGGTGGTCGCCAAGGCGGCCCATCTCGCGCTCGGCGACGATGCGATCGCCGTGACGGCGGTCAGTCCAAGCCTGGCCTCTGGCGAGTTCGACACGGCACGCGACGTCGCCAAGCGAATCGGTATCCGCCATGAGATCGTGGAGACCGCCGAGTTCGAACGGGAAGGCTATACGGCCAACGCTCCGAGTCGCTGCTACTTCTGCAAGACCGAACTCTACGAGCAGATCGAGCGGCACCGAACGCGTCTCGGCTTCCATGTGATCGTGAACGGTGCGAACCTCGACGACCGCGGCGATCATCGGCCGGGCATGAAGGCGGCGAGCGAACATTCGGTTCGCAGTCCGCTCATCGAGGCCGAATGCACGAAGGCCGACGTGCGAGAACTGGCGAAATTATGGGATCTGCCCGTGTGGGACAAACCCGCAAGCCCGTGCCTGTCGAGCCGGGTCGCCTACGGCGTCGAGGTGACGCCGGAGCGTGTCGCACGGATCGACGCCGCCGAGCGGTATCTTCGTGAGGAGTTCGCGCTGCGAGAACTTCGCGTGCGCTGCGAGGCGAATGAACTGGCGAGGATCGAAGTGCCGCCCGCCGCCCTGCCCCGGTTGGTGGAGCACGACACGGTTCGCCAAGTCGTCGCGGAGTTCAAGCGGCTCGGCTTCCGTTACGTCACGCTCGATCTCGAAGGCTTTCGCTCCGGCAGCCTGAACGCCGTGCTGCCGGTCGAAGCTCTGGTGCGTCTGACGTAGATTGCCGACGTGTTCTACGGCGTCATCGTGCGGAAGTCATCAATCAGCACACCCTCGACGGCTCGTGCCCCCAGAACACCGTTCACTTTGCCCTGGATTCGGTTCCGGAAGTTCGCCAGCTCGGGATCATCGAGATCGTCGTCGGTCGCCGCGCGCCCCGCTTCTTCCACGGCCTGAGAGATGCGAGCGGAGTGGCTTTTCAGACGCTGCTCGTACAGGTTTTGTGCGGCCGGCTGAAAGAGCTGCGACAGCCCGAAGCGAAAATCCCCCAGCGACACTTCACGTCCGCCGCCAGCGGCCACGCTGGTTGCCGCAGGTTCGCGTGTCAGCGATTCGGTGATGATGAGGCCGGCCGCAAAGACCGCGGCGATCGCCGCGACGATGAAGAGAGCGTCTGAGGCAGGAATGAACTCGCCCGCCGATCGCCAGGAGGTGATCCTGCGGTGGTCGAAGTCATTCCCAGGAAGTTCCGTCGCCATCACGCACCGTGCCTTCTCCGGCCCACCACCCAACTATGGTCCATGAAAATGGACCGCGGTGACATGACGGGTGGTAGACGTTCGCCGGCGGAGTTTTACGGACGGTTTGTGCGGGCGTGTTGTGGTTTGGCGACAGGCCTCACACGCCTTCACGGCTAAAGACCCTCGATCAGACGAAGAGAAGATGTCAGCCGCTCATCGACCCGCATCGCTACCCGTCTTGCCACAGTGTGGAGGTGTCCTAGCGTCGAGACCGGCTCATCACCCGTCTGGTCGGCCTCGTGCTGATCAAGCGGAGTCCAGTAGGCGTGCGGCAAGATAAATGGTTCATCAACGCGAAAGACTGTTCGACCTCGCTGATCTTTTGCGATCAATTCGCAGGCGTCGCCTCGGCGGCTGATCTCGAAAGTCATCTCGCCCCTGACGGACGCCAAATAAGCTTCGTCTTCCGCCGTCTCGCGCCAGTCGATCTTTCCCTCAAGCGATTTTCGCAAAAGGGCTGCGATCACCGGCCCGTAGTTGATGCCTTGCCTGAAGTCAGTCGCCACTGCCGCGATCCTCTCGATTCGCCGCCGCGCGCCTTCCGGCGACTAAACCCAGTGAAACACTCACCGCACCAATCGCGATGCTGATATCGGCGAGTTTGTTGTCGCTTTGCTTCCGGCCCGCAGCAATGGATGGCACTTTCCCAAGTTGCTCTCGAGCCAATGAAAGCTCCTCACGTTCCTTCTCGCTCAGATCATCGTAAGCGTCGGCTAGAAATCGAGCAATCCGTCCCCGCAAGTGATTCGCCTTGGCCGTTGTGGCTCGGATGTTCTGATGAGCAACCAGTATCTCAAGCTCAAGAAGTTCCGCCGTGAGATCGGTAATCTCCGTGACTCGTGTGAGCCGCACCGCTGCCTGATAAGCACGCTTCGCCTGCCCTCTCGCCATCCACGCCGCCACGAACGCGGCGAGTGACGACACCGCACCGGCAAGCGTGGCCGTGAGACCCGCCCATTGCCACATCGGCCCCGGATTCTGCCAAAGCCATTGCATATGCATGGCGTCGGCTCACTCGAGCCCCGGCACCGGGAAATCGACCGCGAACTCGCGGATCTCGCCCCGGACTCGTCCCGCGAGGCGATCATCGTCCGGGGCGCACAGCACTTGCAGAATCCATTCGCCGACCCGCTTCATTTCGGCCTCTTTCATGCCGCGGGTCGTGAGGGCGGCCGTGCCGATGCGGATGCCGCTCGGGTCCAGCGGCTTGCGGGAGTCGTAGGGGATCATGTTCTTGTTGACGGTGATGCCGGCGCGGTCGAGGGCGTGCTCGGCGATCTTCCCGGTCAGGCCGACGGGTGTGACGTCGCACAGCATCAGATGGTTGTCGGTGCCTCCCGTGGCAAGACGCACGCCCCCGGACGTCAGCGTCGCCGCCAGAGTCTTCGCGTTGGCCACGATCTGGGCGGCATACTTCGCGAAGGCCGGCTGAGAGGCTTCCAGGAAGCACACGGCCTTCGCCGCCACGATGTGGCAGAGCGGTCCTCCCTGCAGACCGGGGAAGACGGCTTTGTCGATGTCCTTCGCGTACTCCTCGCGACACATGATGATGCCCGAGCGTGGCCCGCGCAGCGTTTTATGAGTGGTCGTGGTCACGAAGTCGGCGTGCGGCACGGGGCTGTTGTGAATGCCGGCGGCGACCAGACCCGAGTAATGGGCCATATCGACCATCAGCTTCGCGCCGACTTCTTGCGCGATCTCGGCGAATCGCGAGTGGTCGATTTCGCGAGGGTATGCACTCGCACCGGCGACGATCATCTTCGGCCTGTGCTCGCGAGCGAGTTTCGCCACCTGATCGAAGTCGATCCGCTCGTCGTCCTTGCTCACGCCGTAATGAATCGGGCGGTAGAGCTGTCCCGAGAAGTTAAGACGCATCCCGTGCGTGAGATGCCCGCCGTGCGCGAGGTCCATCGCTAAAAACGTGTCACCCGGTTGCAACACGCTCACGTACACGGCCATGTTGGCCTGCGAGCCGGCATGCGGCTGAACGTTCGCGTGCTCGGCCCCGAACAGCAGCTTCGCGCGATCGCGGGCGAGCGATTCGATCTCATCGACGAATTCGCATCCGCCGTAATAGCGTCGGCCGGGATACCCCTCGGCGTACTTGTTCGTCAGCACGGTGCCGGCCGCCTCCAGCACCGCGGCGCTCGTATAGTTCTCGCTGGCGATGAGTTCGAGACCGTCGCGTTGACGAGTTCGTTCCGACTGGATCGAGGCCCACAGCGTCGGGTCGGAAAGTTCGAGGGCGGACGTGGCGGCGGCGGTCGCCATCGCGGCGGCTCCGGTAAGCGAAAGGCTGGGAAAGACCGTCGGCCGGCGATGCGCCGACCGACGACGACACTTTAGCAGTCCACCCCCGGCCCGGCCACCGAGGGAGGCTTCGGCGCACAGGGCCGCGACCGCCAGAAAGCACTTCCGAGCCGGCTGGAAACGCTCCCTAACGGTCGCGGCTCGGATCGCTTATCATCGCACGCGATGTCCGATCGCGCCCTGTTTTCCCCTGTCCCCCCTGCCCTTGCGGGCGAGCGCGTCACCTTCACGGGCGTGCTCGCCTCGATGACGCACGCCCAGGCTGCGGAGCTCGTCGAACAGCATGGCGGCGAAGCGACGACGCACGCGAGCCGGCAAACATCGATTCTCGTCGTCGGTGAGGAAGGCTGGCCGCTCGAAGCCGACGGTCGGCCGTCCCAAAAGTTTCAGCAGGTGCGCGAGTGGAGGTCGTTCGGTGCAAATGTCCGCGTGCTGCGAGAATCGGACTGGCTGCACCTGCTCGGCCTGTCGGACCGGCACGGCGAAGTGCATCGCCTCTACACGCCGGCGATGCTCGGCGAAATGCTCGACCTGCCCGTCGCGCTGATTCGCCGTTGGGAACGGGTCGGCCTGTTGAAGGCGGCGAAGCGCGTGTTGCGGCTGCCGTACTTCGACTTTCAGGAAGTCGCCCGGCTGCGGCGTCTCGCGGAACTGCTGGACTCCGGTGTCTCGCGAGACGAGCTCGAAGCAAGCCTCTCTGCCCTCGCCGAACTTTTCCCTGAAGCCGGCGGACCGAAGGCCAACCTCGCCTTGCTCGCGCGAGACAGCCGCGTTTTTCTGAGGGATGAACGCAGCCTGATCGAGCCGCTGTCCGGTCAGCGGGTCTTCGATTTTGACGAGCAGGAGCCCTTATCCGAAGCGGAAGCCCCCGTCTCCCTCAAGATAGGAAACACCGCCTCGCCAAGCGAGACAGCAGGCTCCGCGACCGATTGGTTTGCCCGAGGTTGCAGTCTTCTAGAGGACGGCGACGCGACGGGTGCCGTCGAGGCATTCCGGATGGCGCTCATGCTGCGTCCCGGCGACGCCGAGTGCCAGTTCTGTCTTGCCGACGCCCTTTATCGCACCGGCAACGCCGCTGCGGCGCTCGAACGCTACTACGCTGTTGTTGAAACGGATCGGAAGTATCTCGAAGCCTGGACGCAGATCGGCTGCCTGCACGCCGAGCGTGAAGAGCTCGATGCCGCGATCGCGTCGTTCCGGATCGCGCTCGACCTGCACCCTGATTACCCGGACGCGCATCTCCATCTCGCCGAGGCTCTGCACGCGTCTGGACGCGACGGCGAGGCCGAACCGCATTGGCGACAGTATTTGGAATTCGATCGTCGCGGTCCGTGGGCCGATCTCGCGAGACAACGTCTGGGAAGGCCGGATGAGGAATCGGGCTGATCGCGATCGTGAGTTCGAGCGAAGGAGAAGCGGCATGAGCCGGCGTCACGATCGAAGGCCTGATCCCAAGCCGAACGGACCGACAAGGGGCTGCCTCGTCGGCATCGCTGTCGTGGCCTGCCTCGCCGGGTTGTACGGATTCACGGTGAGCGAGCTTCCCTGGTATCTTGGTTCGGACCGTTCGCCGAACTCCGATGGACGGCTCGTCACGCTGCACGGCACGGACGTCGTGCTCGTGTCCGTGGGGCTCCTGTCGTTATCCCTGTCCGCTTTGTTTAAGCTCGGACCAGCCTCCGATTACAAGACTGCCGCGGCGGCGATCTTTGCCCTGCTCGCCTTGGCGCTGATGTTTTGGGCGCCGGTGCTCGTGTAGCGGGCCGTCCGGCGGCGCGCTACGACCGAATCGCGTCCCACGTCCACCACGCGGCGATGCTCATCACGACGATCGTGTAGAGGAAGAAAAAGCAGAGCAGCCAGGCGATCACCCGGCCGGCCTCCACGTCTTCGCGATCGAGATCCTGCATCTCCTCGGCACCGAACGGGCTCGGCGGCGCCGCCAGCGGCTCAGACGTCGTCGCAGTCGGATCAGTCGTCATCGGTGCGTTCACTTCAATGGCGAGCGGCGGGCGTCAGCCTTCCGAGAGTTCGATTCCATCGCTCCGCAAAGGCATTATGCCATCACCGGTGGGCTTACGCCCGCCGCTCGCCTTCGAGGATCTCCAGTAAGAGATTGTCGGCGGGAAACGGGTGCCCGGCGTGCTGGCGGAAGCCTTCGCCATACGTCGCGCCGATCTGCATGCCTCGTTCCTCGCCGAAGCGTCGGCAGCCGTCGATGTATTCGTCGATGCCGTGCTGCCGTCGCAGCCATTCGCGCTGGCTGGCGTGGCAGGCGAGCATCTCGAGCTTCTTATCAAAAGCTTTAGAAACGTCGATGATGATCTGCGGCTCGATCGACTCGCCGTAATAGCCGACGCCGCCCATCGGATCGACGTAGTAGAGATGCGGAACGCGTTCGGTCGCCGGGGCCGGATCCCATTGACGCGTGAGGTAGTTCGGCACCGACGCCGTGAAGCAGGCGTCGCGCACGAGGCGGCTCGTTTCCTCGTGGTCGGCCATGTAATCGACGGGCGGAGCCGTCAACACCATGTCGGGCCGTGCCCGGCGAATCGCTTCGATCACGATGCGTCGGCTCTCGTTGTCGAAGCAGATTTCGAGGTCGCGGAAGCCAAGACACACATATGCCGCCCCGAGCAGCGCCGCCGATTTTGCGGCTTCGGCCTTCCGTACCGCCGAGATCTCTTCGCTGCTAAGTTCCGCACTCCCCTTGTCGCCGGCCGTCATGGTGACGACTGATATTTCGCAACCGCGTTCCTTGAGCAGCAGCAAAGTACCGGCGCATTGGAACTCGATATCGTCGGGATGGGCGTGTATCGCGAGGACGCGGCAAGGTTTCACGATTCCCGCCATTGCTTTCTTTTCGGCCGGCCGGTTTGATGAGGCATCGCGGCTGCGAACCGCCGCCGAACATAGCTCCCGGCGTTTCCAGCCGCAACGCCGACGAGTCGATCCCAGACCTCGCGCCGCCCACGTTCTCCTGCCGCTTTCCGCAGATCATGCCGACCGAAACCCTTCGCAAATCGCCACCCGCCCACGCCGCCCACTACCTGCGCAACACGAAAATCCCGACGCTGCTCTTCGACAGTCCGCGCGACGTCGATCGGCACGTCGCTCTCGTCGTCGAGGGGCTCATCCGCGAGAACAACTCGGCGGGCGTGCCGACGGTTCTTGGCCTTCCCACCGGTTCCACGCCGATCGGCGTGTACCGTGAGCTGATCCGGCTGCATCGCGAGGAAGACCTCGACCTCTCGAACGTGATCACGTTCAATCTCGACGAATACTGGCCGATGCCGCCCGATTCGATCCACAGCTACAACCGCTGGATGCGCGAGACCTTCTTCGACCACGTCAACATCCCGGAAGAGAACATCCACATCCCCCGCGGCGACCTCAAGGCCGAGGCCGTCGAAGCCTTCTGCGAAGAGTACGAACGCGAGATCGAGCGCGCCGGCGGCATCCAGCTTCAACTGTTGGGCATCGGTCGGACCGGCCACATCGGCTTCAACGAACCGGGCAGTGGTCGCAACAGCAAGACGCGACAGGTGATCCTCGACCCAGTCACGCGGATCGATGCGGCGAGCTCATTTTTCGGCGACGACAACGTGCCGTTGCAGGCGATCACGATGGGCGTCGGCTCGATCCTCAAAGCCCGCAAGATCATCGTGATGGCGTTGGGCGAGCATAAGGCCAAGATCGTCAAGCGGACGATCGAGGGCGAGCCGTCGGCGGAAGTCCCCGCGACATTCCTGCAAGGCCATGCGAACACGCTCTTCGCGATCGACTCGGCCGCCGCGACGCAACTCACGGCCGTCGATACCCCCTGGCTCGTCGGCACGTGCGAGTGGACCCCCTTCCTTGAACGGAAGGCCGTCATCTGGCTTTCGCAGCGAACTGAAAAGCCGCTTCTCAAGCTCGAAACCCGCGACTTCCACAACAACCATCTCACGCACCTCCTTCGCGAGCGCGGCGGGGCCGAGCAGATTCGCCAACGGGTCTTCCAGAACCTGCTGACGGGCATCTGCACAGAGCCTGCGGGCAAGGAGACGCAAACCGTCATCGTCTTCAGCCCTCATCCGGACGACGACGTGATCAGCATGGGCGGCACGCTCATCCAACTCGCCGACCAGAGGCACGACGTCCACATCGCCTACATGACGAGCGGCAACATCGCCGTGTTCGACCACGACGCCTTGCGGCACATCGATTTCGTCTCGGAGTTCCACAAGACGTTCGACCTGCCCGATGCGCACGTCGAAGAACTCTCGAAGCGGATGCGGGCGGCGATCGCGGCCAAGAAGCCGGGCGATCCCGACATCGCCGAGGTGCTCGCGGTGAAGGGACTGATCCGCAAGACGGAAGCGACGACCGGCGCCGCGACCGCCGGCGTGCCCGCCGAGCGACTGCACTTCCTCGACCTGCCCTTCTACCGCACCGGTCAGGTCAGCAAGCGGCCCGTCGGCGAGGAAGACGTGGCGATCATCGCCGATCTGTTGCAGCGGCTACAACCGGCGCAGATTTACGTGGCCGGCGACCTCTCCGATCCGCACGGCACGCACCGTGTGTGCGCGCAGGCGGTGATTCGAGCGCTCGACGTCGTGAAGGCCGACGGCCTGGCGCCGGAGACGTGGCTCTACCGCGGCGCCTGGCAGGAATACGGCCCTCACGAGATCGAACGGGCCGTGCCCCTCAGCCCCGAGGTCACGCTCCGCAAGAAGCTCGCGATCTTCAAGCACGAGTCGCAAAAGGACCGCGCCCTCTTCCCCGGCCGCGACGAACGCGAATTCTGGGTCCGCGCCGAACACCGCACGAAACACACCGCGAAAGTCTACAACGAACTCGGCCTCCCCGAGTTCTTCGCGCTGGAGGCGTTCGTGAGGTTCAACGGGCAGTTGTAGGTCAGGCTCCCGCCTGACAGCGAACGTCGCTCGACACCCGATATCAGGCAGGAGCCTGACCCACGCACTACAATGCTATTCGGACTTCACTGACCGAGGAGTGCGGAATGCAAAGCGTAAAAATCGTCGTTTGGCAGGAAGAAGACGCGTGGTTGGGATACATCGAGGACTACCCTGACTATCGCACGCAAGGAGAGACGTTCGACGATCTGAAGGAGCATCTACGAGACCTGCATCATGACCTGACGAGCGGCGAGATCCCCGGGATTCGCAAGCTCGAAGAATTGGTCTTGCCGTGAAACGCACGGAACTGATTCGCACGATCCTCGAACGCGGTTGCGTCTTCATCCGTCACGGCGGAAAGCACGACTGGTATCGAAATCCAACCACGGGCGCGTCTCAGCCGGTTCCGAGGCACCGCGAAATCAAAGAGCATCTCGCGAGGCACATCGTCCGCGTGCTGACGAAGACAGATTGAATGCGACCAGATGGAAAGCGTGGCTGGGACAGCAGCGAATGCGGATGCCCCAGTTCGCGATCTGCGGAGGAGATCCGGCGTGGCCGGGGCGCAGGTGCGTTTCCAAAGTTGAAGAAGCACCCGGCAACCGGGGCTGAGGTCGCCGGTTCTTACGGGTCGTCGGCCCCGGTCGTGAACCCGCTTTCGACGGTCACCACGCCAAAACGCCCCGGCCACCCTGCCGACTCTCACTTTGTATTCCCACTGGCGCGGAGGTAGCAATGCGGACGGTGTTCTTGACTGTGACCGACGCGAACTTTTTCCTGGGAACGCTTGCGACGGTCAATAGCGTCCTTGAGTTCCATCCGGACGCCTCTGTAGTGGTCGTAGTCAATAGCGACCGGCCGCTCACCACTCAGCAGTCTCGCCTGTTGAAGACGGCACCGCAGGTCCAACTCGCAACATCGGAAGAGCTAACGCGCGGGCGTCACAACGGGGCATGGGAACTGAAAGCCTACGCAGCGGAAGCGATGGCCGAGGATGACTGTGATGTGCTCGTGGGGATCGACTCAGACTGTCTGCTGGCCGGGCCGATCGATGATGTAATCGCCGACTGCCTTCGGACCGGTGGATTCCACGGTGGTCAGGACGGTGACAGCGCCGAGTACGACGATGCCTACGCGGCCTACGGCTTCTCGGTCCCGGCGCGTAATCCGAGGTACATGAGCACATCCCTTTATTGCTGCTCGACCTCACAACGGAACCGCGAGACCCTGCGACGTTGGGCCGCAAGCTGCGTCGCCGCGGAGTTCAACGGCACCGGCTCGCTCCCCGGGCACGGAGACCAGGGCATCTTGAACGCGGTGCTCTACGCCGAAGGCCGAACCAGCGATATCCACCTGCTCGACAATCGTCTATGGAGCCAGCATGGGGCCTATTGGGATTGTGCAATCGGGCACGAAGTCGGGCGATTCGTCAACCTCTCCGCCGGCCGACAGGTGCAGCGGTCGTTTCACTGCGGCGGTACCGATAAGTTCTGGCTCCGCCCGCACCGAGACCGGGTGCTTTCAACGAACTCGCTCCAGGCCTACCCATTCGTTTGGTTCTTGTCGATGCTCTGGTTCGGGCGTTGCCGCGACTGGTCGATCGATCCCCACGATTATCTCCCGCAAGGAACCGAACATTTACTTGAAGACCTTCCGGCGTTTCTGCCGCAGATCATGCAAATCCGCTCTGAAGCCCGCGATCTGTGGGACGAGTTGACGGATGTCATGGTCGATCGCATCCTACGTGTGAAGCGTTTCATGTCGCTCGGCGGCGGATCAATGAGCGACCTGGTGCGGCTCATCTCCGACACCCCGGAAGTTCGCCGGTACGTCGAAGTCGGCTGTTACGAAGGGGGATCGATCCTCACACTTGCCCTCCGATTCCTGAACCGAGACATCGACTTTTATGCCGTCGAGTCATTCACCGGCAACTATGACGGGACGATGGACGGTTGGCCGTTGCCATCGCGGCGACGCTTCACGGAACACCTTGCGCGATTCCCGACGCTTCGCGTCACTCTTGTCCCAGGAGAATCTGCGGCGGCGGCGAGCGCGTTCGAAGATGGCAGTCTTGACTTCGTCTTCATCGACGCGTGCCACGAAACGGCGTCCGTGCTAAGGGACATCGACGTCTGGCTGCCGAAGCTGAAAACAGACGCAATTCTGGCGGGCGACGACTACCAGTTTGGGGATGTCCGTAGGGCCGTCGAAGACAGGTGTCCCACTGCGGAGACCACGCCGTCGGGGCAGATATGGTGGAACTGGGTCGGCACACGTCGGAATAAGCGCCGCAGACACGGGAAGCGGAATCACTTGATCCTCCGATGCGGCCTGAGTCCGGGAGACATCGTGATGCTCACGGCCGCGGTAAGAGACCTGCACCGGGCCTACCCGAACCAATACGTTACCGACGTGCGGACGCCGGCCGCCCAACTCTGGGAGAATAACCCTTACATTACGCCGCTCGATGAGAGCGACTCCGACGTGCGGGTGATCGACATGCACTACCCGTTGATCCACCGAAGCAATTCTGCGCCGTATCATTTCATTCACGGCTACGTCCAGTTTCTCGAAGAGCAACTCGGATTGTCGATCCCGGTGACGGAGTTCCGGGGCGATATTCATCTCACAGCGGAGGAGGACAGGTGGCGGTCTCAGGTGGCGGAGACGGGATATGACGGGCCATTTTGGGTCGTCATAGCCGGCGGGAAGTACGATTTTACGGCCAAGTGGTGGGATCCGGCCGCGTACCAAAAGATCGTCGACCACTTCCGCGGCCGTATCCGATTCGTGCAGTGCGGCGAGGCAGGCCATTTCCATCCGAAGCTCGACGGAGTGATCGACCTCGTCGGAAAGACCGACATCCGTCAGTTCGTTCGTCTCATCTATCACGCCGATGGCGTTCTCTGCCCGGTCACGTTCGCAATGCACTTGGCTGCGGCCGTGCCCACCAAGCCGGGCAAGCCGAAGAACCGAGCCTGTGTCGTCATGGCCGGCGGGAGGGAGCCGGCGCAGTGGGAGGCCTATCCACATCACCGGTTCCTCGCGACGAACGGGGCTTTGCCCTGCTGCGCCGATGGCGGCTGCTGGCGGAGCCGTTGTCAGCCCGTGGGCGACGGAGACCCCAAGGATCGCGATCTTTGCGAGTATCCCATACAAATCACGGCCACACTCCGAATTCCAAAATGCTTGCACATGATCAGCCCTAAGGACGTGGCCGATGCGATTGAGCTGTATTATGAGGGCGGAGTGCTCGCCTACGCGGACTGCGGGACCATTCGGAACCCTTGCGCCCGACCTCGCCTTGACACGATACCGGAACAACAGATATCTAACCCGGGACGGAACGTTGTACTTAGCGAACCCAGATACAACTCGTAGAAGCTTCTCGCAGTGGCCGACACGAGCCATTGCGGAGTTTTGGCATTGGGTTCGTCAGGTATAACGTTCCGACCCGGGATATAGTGTGACTGAGTGTGCATTCACAGTGAGTGCTTCTTATGCTTCCAGTGACTACGAAAGCGGCGGCTGCGCTGGTAATGATGCTGGCTTGGTGTGGCGATGGTAGGACAGACTCCGAATTCGCCGCGACGGCGGCGAGCACTCAAAGAGTCGACGACGATTCAAGTGCGTCGCCCGGCGGCGAGGGAACGACTTACAGCGCGGCCGGAAGGGGCCGCGCTGTACAGGACGCCAGACGAGAGAGTTACGTGCTTATCCTGAGGGAGCATGAAGACGGCGCGGCCGAAACGTCCGTGCCCGTCGAACTGAGCCGCCTTGAGTTGACCGTGCGGGCCGGCGTCCCGTTCGGCGTAGCCGCGTACGTTGGCGAACGCAGGCTTCGGGTCTCAGGGCTTTTGACTCGCGAGGCCGGCGGCAATTTCCGGGTTTCGGTGGCTACCGAGCAGTCGCTGGCCACCGAGCGGAGGGGCATCCACACGTCGGTCGTAATGAAACCCGGCGACCGGATCAAGATCGGGCGTCTGTCGTCCGAGGATGACAGGGGTGGGATAATGTCGAGAACCACTTACCTGTCGTTGCAGCACCATGGTCAAAACGAAGGAGAGGTCGCGCGCATGCCACCGGTCTCCGTTGAATCGCTTGCGAGCCCGCCCGCCGTTTCCAAACGAGGCGGCACCGATTGACGGATGCTTCGTCGATCGCCGGCATTCTGCTCGAAATCATCCCGGGTGGACCTTTACCGCAAGAAGTCAGGGAGGATCTATACCTCACGCGGCCATGAGTGAGACGTTGTCGAATCGCTGAAAATTGAGGGTCATGAGGGAGGCCAAATCGGCAGCGTGTCGGGTCGGGATGTCGGTCAGGGTCTGTTCGATGGCCGCTCGAAAG
>JACCRE010000123.1 GCA_013813775.1 Planctomycetaceae bacterium | reverse complement strand
AAATCTATTGCCCGCCGACTACTACGACGTGAAGCCCGAGCACGCCCACTGGCCGCTCGTCGTGATGCTCGTGCTGACGCAGCTCTCCGTGGGCGGCTTCATCGCCGAGCTGCTGCTGAAGACGGTTCGGACGGATGCGACGTCTCGTCCTCTGCACGCGATCGTTTCTCTGGCTTTCGGACTGCTGGCGCTCGCCGCGAGTACGTTCCACCTCGGCCGACCGCATCTGGCGTTTCGTTCGATCATCGGCATCCGCCATTCGTGGCTGAGCCGTGAGGCCGTCGCCTTCGGAGCCTTCGCCCCGCTGGCGATGAGCTACGCGACACTTGCCTGGCTTCAGCCCGATTGGCTGGCCGAACGATCGTTCGTTCAGAAGTCACTCGCGGTCGCGGTCAGCGTGACGGGACTCGTCGGCGTCGGCTGCGGAGTGATGGTCTATCACGTTGTGCGGCGCGCCTTCTGGCACGCCGGCAGGACGGCGACGAAGTTTCTCGGCACCGCGGCGCTGCTCGGCCTGTCGACGACGTGGCTGGCGCTCACGGTCACTTCCGCGATCGAGGGACCGCACCTTTCGGCGGACGAATTAGCATTGGCACGCAACCTCTGCGCTCTGCTGGCCTGCGTCACCGCCGCGAAGTTGCTGTTCGAGGCGTCTCATTTGCGTCACTTACGAGAGAAGCGCTTTACGTCGATGCGACGCACCGCCCTGCTGATGTTGTTCGCTCTTCGAAGAGCGACGACCGCTCGTTTCGCGTTGGGTGCGTTCGGTGGTCTTGCATTGCCGCTGCTGGCCCGAACCGCTGACCTCGAAACTTCAACCACTCTCATCGCGAGCGGCGCCATCCTGTCCTTCCTCTTACTGCTGTGCGGCGAACTCGCCGAGCGGTACCTGTTCTTCACCGCGGTCGTACGGCAGAAGATGCCGGGAGGGCTGACGGTATGAATGGAGGAGACAGAAGTCAGGAGTCAGGAGTCAAAAGCGTCACCGCGACGGTCACGAAAGGATCGTCATCGCTGCCGGATCGCGCGCGTTCGCTGCTGCGGGCGCAGGATGGGCCGTTGACTCGCGAGCTCGTTCGCGCGCCGGATCGCTTCGGTCTTGGTCAATTGCCGATCTCCGCCGTTCCCGATGCGACGACGACTTCCGTCTGCGGTTTTTGCTCGACAGGCTGCGGGCTGAACATCCTGCTGAAGGATCACGAAGCCGTCGGACTGACGGCGGCGAAGGATTACCCCGTCAACCTGGGCATGGCCTGCCCCAAAGGCTGGGAAGCGCTCGCCGTCCTCGATTCGCCGGAGCGAGGCACAACGCCGCTGCTGAAGAATGAACAGGGCAAGCGATCGGCAGTCGATTGGGACACCGCGCTCCGCACGATGACGGGCCGCATCCGCGACATTCAGGAACGTCACGGCAATGAATCGGTCGCCTTCCTCTCGACCGGGCAAATCGCGACCGAGGAGATGGCGTTTCTGGGGGCCGTCGCCAAGTTCGGCCTCGGCATGATTCACGGCGACGGCAACACGCGGCAGTGCATGGCGACCGCGGTCACCGCCTACAAAGAAAGCTTCGGCTTCGACGCGCCGCCCTACGCCTACGCCGACCTCGAAGAAAGCGATTGCCTCGTTTTCGTCGGGGCGAATCCCTGCATCGCGCATCCGATCCTGTGGGAGCGAGTGACGCGCAACCGCCGATCACCCGAAATCATCGTCATCGATCCCCGGCGGACGGAAACGGCGTCCGCCGCGACGCTGCATCTGCCGGTGCGACCGAAAGGCGATCTCGAGTTCTTCTACGCGCTGGCGAACGTCTTCATCGCCAACGACTGGCTCGATCACGATTTCATCGCCGCTCATACGCATGGAATCGAAGCCTTCGCCGCATTCGTGAAGGACTTCACTCCCGACGCGGTCGCCGAATCGACGGGCATCTCGCCGGAAGTGATCCGCGACACCGCGAACCGCATCCGTTCGCGCGAGCGGGTGAGCTTCTGGTGGACGATGGGCGTCAACCAGAGCCATCAGGGCACGCGGACGGCGCAGGCCATCATCAATCTGGCGTTGCTGACCGGAAACATCGGCAAGCCGGGCACCGGCGCGAACAGCATCACGGGCCAGTGCAACGCGATGGGCTCGCGGCTCTTCAGCAATACGACGAACCTGCTCGGCGGTCACGACTTCAAAAACGCAGCCCATCGCGAGAAGGTCGCCCGATCGCTCGACATCCCCGTCGATCGCATACCGAATCAGCCGAGCCTCGCCTACAGCGAAATCATCGAGGGCATCCTGCGAGACAGGATCAAGGGCCTGTGGATCATCGCCACGAATCCGGCTCACTCCTGGATCAACCAGGGGCAGTTCAAAGACATCCTCGGGCGGCTCGACTTTCTCGTCGTCCAGGACATGTACTCCACGACCGAGACGGCCGTTCTCGCCGATGTCTATCTTCCGGCGGCAGGCTGGGGCGAGAAGGACGGCACCTTCATCAACAGCGAGCGGCGCATCGGGCTGCTCAAGAAAGTTCGCAAGGCGCCCGGCGAGGCGCTCGCCGATTTCCACATCGTGCGACTCGTGGCCGAGTACGCCGGCGTCGGCGACCTGTTTCGCGGATGGACCAGCCCCGAAGCCGTCTTCCAACTCCTCAAGCCGCTGACGGCCGGCCAGCCGTGCGACATCAACGGCATCCGCGACTACCGCCACCTCGACGAAGCCGGCGGCATTCAATGGCCTTATCGCGACGCGTCGGATGACGCCGTCGAACGCCGGCTCTTCGCGGACGGTCGCTTCCACCATGCCGACGGCAAGGCCCGCTTCGTCTTCGAGGCTCCGCGACCTTTGCCGGAGCCTGCGAATCAGCGTTATCCGCTCACGCTGCTGACCGGGCGCTCCAGCGCCGCGACCTGGCACACGCAAACGCGAACGTCGAAGAGCGCGGTGCTTCGCAAGCTCGCACCGCAAGCGGCTTACGTCGAGATCAACACCGAAGACGCCCGCGAGCTGCATCTCAAGCCGTCGCAGCATGTCGTCGTCGAGAGCCAGCGCGGCAGCGTGCGCGCCAAAGCCTTCGTGACGTCGGCGATCCCTCGTGGGCAAGTCTTCATGCCCATGCACGACTCGGGCACGAATCTGCTGACCGATGCCGTTTTTGATCCTTACAGCCGCCAACCCGCCTACAAGGCCTGCGCGGTGCGACTGCGACGCGAGGAATAGACCTATGCCGCGAGAACAAGAACACGCGAACTCCCCTCTCCTCTGGGGAGAGGGGCCGGGGGTGAGGGGCTTGATGGCACCCCGTCTGTTCCTGCATCCGATTTTCGGCATGACGAG
This sequence comes from Planctomycetaceae bacterium, assembly GCA_013813775.1. GTDB lineage: Bacteria > Planctomycetota > Planctomycetia > Planctomycetales > Planctomycetaceae > JACCRE01. The sequence goes on along the minus strand of JACCRE010000123.1, from coordinate 5,193 downwards.
TTCTGAAGAGACCTGCGGCTGCGGACTCGACGACGCTTCCGCCGCCCGATCCCCTCACCCCCGCCCCTCTCCCGAGGGAGAGGGGTTCTGAAGAGCCGCTTCGAGAACGCTCCCTCAATCGCGGCTGATTTTTTCCACGACATGAAACGCCTGGAGTGACTTGATGCCGTCATCCGCCAAAGCCGTTCGCATTCGACTCGCCGACTTTCGCTCGGCGCCGATGCGAGCGTTCCACATGAGCTGGTTCGCGTTCTTCACGTGTTTCATCGCGTGGTTCGGCATCGCGCCGCTGATGAGCATCGTTCGCGACGAACTGTCGCTCACCAAAGATCAGATCGGCTGGTGCATCATCGGCAGCGTCGCCGTGACGGTGCTGGTTCGCCTGGCGATCGGTCGCATCTGCGACGCGGTCGGCCCTCGCATCGCCTACACGTGGCTGCTCATTCTGGGCGCGTTCCCGGTGACGGGCATCGCCTTCGCGAATGACTTCACGAGTTTTCTGATCTTCCGCGTGCTGATCGGAGCGATCGGGGCGAGTTTCGTGATCACTCAGTTCCACACGAGCCTGATGTTCGCGCCGAACTGCGTCGGCACGGCCAACGCGACGACTGCCGGTTGGGGCAACCTCGGCGGAGGAGTCACGCAGTTCGTGATGCCGGCGCTGTTCGCGATGTTCATCGGCCTGTTCGGGCTTTCCGATGCCTGGGGCTGGCGGGCCAGCATGATCGTCGCCGGCGTCGCCATTCTGCTGACGGGCATCGCCTACTTCTTCCTGACGCAGGACACGCCGGAAGGCAACTACGCCGAACTCCGCGCCGCGGGAAAGCTGCCGAGCAAAGGCAATGGCGGCTCATTCGCCGACGCCGCGAAGGACTCGCGCGTGTGGGCCTTGTTCGTGCTGTACGGAGCCTGCTTCGGTATCGAACTGACGATCAACAACGTCGCCGCATTGTACTTCACCGATTACTTCGGCATGGGGGTGGCGACGGCCGGGCTGGCGGCCTCGGCCTTCGGACTCATGAACCTGTTCGCCCGCACGCTCGGGGGCGTGTTCGGCGACAAGTTCGGCGCGACCGGCGGATTGAAGGGACGAGTCAAGTGGCTGTTCGCGTGCGTGTTCGTCGAGGGTCTCTGCCTGATGCTCTTCTCGCAGATGAATACGCTCATGCTCGCTCTGCCCGCGCTGATCCTCTTCAGCCTGTTCGTGCAGATGAGCGAGGGAGCGACTTACAGCGTCGTGCCCTTCATCAACAAGAAGTCGCTGGGGACCGTTGCGGGGATTGTGGGAGCCGGCGGTAACGCTGGCGCGGTCGCAGCCGGCTTCCTGTTCAAAGGCGCTCTCGACTGGCAGGTCGCACTGCTCATTCTCGGGGCCGCCGTGACGCTGTGCAGCTTCGCTGCGTTCGCCGTGCGGTTCGCGCCGGCCACCGAAGAAGAAGCGGCGCGGGACTTCGAGGCCGCCGTTGAAGAGCGACGCGGACTCTCGGTTGCGACAGCGTGATTCTCCTTTCAGAGCCTTTTCTACGACATCTCCGTATGAACGCCTTCACGAACGAGCAACAGAGTTACCTGCAAGGCTTCGCGATCGGGTCCGACGTCGCGCGGGCCGTCCGCAGCCTGCCCGTTCTCGCCGGATCGAACGGCGGAAACGCGACGGTCGCGCAGTTGGGAACGGCGCGCGAGCCGAATCCGTTGCGGCCCGATCTCGACGCTCAGGATCGAGTGACCGCCGAGGGTAAAACTCTCTGCCCGGAGGAAAAGGCGAAGCGCGAGAAAGACCCGCTGGCGATGTGGGACGAGATGCAGACGAACGCCCGCGCCGGTGCGTTCCCAAAGAGCACCGATGTGCTGCTCTACAAGTTCAGCGGGCTGTTCTACGTCGCTCCGGCCCAGAACTCTTACATGTGCCGGCTGCGTTTTCCCGGCGGCGAAGTGAAGTCGTTTCAGCTTCGCGGACTTGCTGAGCTTTCCGAGCGGTACGCAAGCGGCAACGCCGACGTGACGACGCGGGCGAACCTGCAGCTTCGCGAGATCGCCGCCGAGCATGGCCCGGCGGTGCTGACCGGGCTGACCGATCTCGGCATCGTCGTCCGCGGCTCGGGGGCCGACAACATCCGCAACGTCACCGCCTCGGCGACGAGCGGCTTCGACCCGCAGGAACTCGTCGAGACGCTGCCGCTCGCGAAGGAGATGCACCATCACATCCTCAACCATCGCGAGCTTTACGGGCTGCCTCGCAAGTTCAACATCGCCTTCGACGGCGGCGGCCGCATCGCCACGCTCGAAGAGACGAACGACATCGGCTTCCAAGCCGTGCGGTTGATCGAACCGACGGGCGGCCTCGCACCCGGCGTTCACTTTCGGCTCACTCTCGGAGGCATCACCGGGCACAAGGACTTCGCACGCGACACCGGCGTGCTCGTCGAGCCGGCGGAATGTGTCGCCGTCGCCGCGGCGGCGGTGCGGGTCTTCATCAAGCACGGCGATCGCACCGACCGTCGCAAGGCGCGATTGAAGTATCTGTTAGACGCGCGGGGCTTCGAGAAGTTCATCTCGGAGATCGAAACGGAACTCGGCCGGCCGTTGCATCGCGTTTGCGACGATCGTTGCGAGCAGACTGCCGCGCCCGATCGCTGGGCACATGTCGGCGTGCATCCTCAAAAGCAGGAAGGCCGGAACTACGTGGGCGTCGTGCTGCCGGTGGGACGGCTGACGAACGATCAGCTTCGCGGCCTCGCCCGCATCGCCGACCGCTTCGGCTCGGGAGCCGTGCGCCTGACCGTCTGGCAGAACTTACTGATCCCCGACGTGCCCACCGACGACGTCGAATCGGTCAAAGAGGAGTTGGAAGCGATCGGCCTCGACTGGCGAGCGTCATCCGCCCGCGCCGGCCTCGTCGCCTGCACCGGCAACGCCGGTTGCAAGTTCGCCGCCGCGAACACGAAGAAACACGCCCTCTTGCTCGCCGAGCATATCGAGCGACGGCTCGATCTCGACGTGCCGATCAACGTGCATCTGACCGGCTGCCATCATTCCTGCGCGCAACACTACATCGGCGACATCGGCTTGCAGGCGACGAAGGTCGAAGTCGGCGACGAGATGGTCGAGGGCTATCACCTGTGCGTGGGCGGCGGCTATGCCGATCAGCAGGCGATCGGCCGCATGCTCTTCGAATCGCTTCCGTTCGACGAAGTGCCGCCGACGGTCGAACGGCTGTTGAGCTTTTATCTCGATCGACGTTTCGGTCCTTCGGAGTCGTTCGCCGACTTCACCCGGCGTTTTGATCTCGAAGAACTCCGCGAAGCCATCAAGGGCTATGCGCTCGTGTGATGCCTCACGGTCCGCAGACCGTGGGCTTCGAGGCTTCCAGCGCACTCTTTACTATTTACTACTTCCCTCCATGAGCCAACTCATTGATCCGCCGCCGTTGTCGCTGATTCCGGAATCGGCCCCGTTCACCTCGGAGCAGCGTGCGTGGCTCAACGGGTTCTTCGCCGGGTGGCTCGGCGTGGGCGCCGAAGCCCCCGCCGGCACGGCGGGCGGAGTCGCCGCCGAACCGCTTCCGCGGCAAGCGGAAGAGACTTTCCCGTGGCACGAACCGAGCTTGCCGCTCGACGAAAGACTCGCGCTCGCCGAAGAGAAGCCCCTGCCGCGCCGCTTGATGGCCGCGATGGCACAACTCGATTGCGGAGCCTGTGGCTATGTGTGCAAGACCTATGCGGAGAAGATTGCGGCGGGTGAAGAAACGTGCCTCACGCTTTGCTCGCCCGGCGGTAAAGAGACTTCCAAAGCCCTGAAGCAACTTCTGAAGGAAGCTCCCTCTGTCGGAACCGAAGACTCCAACGCTGGCACAATCGCGCCGTCTCCAACGGCCATCGAGGGTTGGTCGAGGCAGAATCCGTACCAGGCGATGGTGCTTAAGGTCGTCAACCTGAACGCTCCAGGCTCCGGAAAGCACACGTCGCACATCGAGCTGGACCTCGGCGACAGCGGTCTGGAATATGCGGTCGGCGATTCACTCGGCGTCGTTCCCACGAATTGCGACGAACTCGTCGAGACGCTCATCGACCGCCTTGCGGCGACGGGAGACGAGCCAGTGACCGTCAATCGCGTCTCGACGACCCTGCGTGACGCGCTGTCGACGCGCTGCTGCCTCACCGACCTTCCGGAAGAACTTTTGAACTGTCTGGCGGACGCCGCGGACGAGGAGGAAGCCGCCGCGCTCCGCTCGCTGATCGACGACGACGGCCCGCTCAACGGCTGCGACGTCCTGGACGTCCTGCGTCTCTTTCCGACGGCGAAACCGGCTCCGTCCGCGCTGGTGGCGACGTTGTCGCCGTTGCGTCCGCGGCTCTATTCGATCTCCAGTTCACCGCTGGCCCATCCGGGGCAGGTCCACCTGACGGTCGGACGCGTCGCGTGGGACCATAACGGACGGACGCGAAAAGGGGTGGCCTCGACGATGTTCGCCGATCGACTCATCGAAGGACACAAGGTCGGCGTGTTCGTGCAAAAGTCGCACGGCTTCACCGTGCCGTCCGATCCGGCGACGCCGATGATCATGATCGGCCCCGGGACCGGCATCGCACCCTTCCGGGCGTTTCTCGAAGAGCGGGAGGCGAGCGGGGCCACGGGCCGCAACTGGCTCTTCTTCGGCGACCGCCATGAAGCGACGGACTTCCTGTATCGCGATCAACTGGAGGGCTGGAAGGCGACGGGACTGCTCACCAGAATGGATCTTGCTTTCAGCCGAGACGGTGACGGTAAGGTCTACGTTCAGGATCGCATGCTGCAGAACGGCGAGGAGCTCTGGCGCTGGCTCGAAGACGGGGCGAGCGTGTTCGTGTGCGGAGACGCCAAGCGCATGGCGATCGACGTCGATCGGACGCTCCGCGGAATCGTCGCCGAGCACGGGGGTCGTTCTCTAGAGGCCGCGAAGGAGTATGTCGATGCTCTTGCGAAGTCGGGACATTACCTTCGCGATGTCTATTGAGTGGCCGCCCCGGCCGACTCCCGTGATACGACCGGGCGAACGCCCGTAGCACCGTCACGCGCGATTCCCGACGCTCTAGCAGCCCGTTGAAGTATTCAAAATGCCTCGCGACGCGTCTGAGTCATGAGCCGAATTCCCTGCATTTCTCGACATTTGGCTGGTTCGTCGGCCGGTGCCGTCGATTACTTCAACAGGCTGCT
>JACCRE010000120.1 GCA_013813775.1 Planctomycetaceae bacterium | reverse complement strand
CGCCGGGGGATGCCGCTCTCGAGCACAAGCGCTCTTGCCGACAAAGGCCCCGGGTTTGGTCATCTGCTCTCGATCGCCATGGACCGACACAAGGCCGGGCACCACGTCGAATTGGACTTGCTCGGGCACGCATGATCGGCGGTATCTAGAATTCGCCGCTCAAAACCCGAACCAGCATCCAACCTCGCTCAGGTAGACAGGCGTGGGAAGAGCAATCGGGGCGTTTTTCGCTTCGATTCTTGTTTTGTATGGAAATGCGAATTCGTGTGGCCGGGGCTGGACCGGTGAGTCCGGCGGCAGCCGGACGCACGCAGGGCAGCTCCGGCGTTCGCAGGTTCGAGACCCAATCCCCCGCCAGACATGCGACCGGGGCCTCGGACATTCGTCCTCCAGCCCCAGCCACCGGCGTACCGAAAGGTCCGCCGCAAAGCGGCACAAAAGACGCAAGGTCGCACACGCCCGCAAGCCGACAAGTCGCAGGCGGCATGCCGCTCCGACGCTTGCGGATTCGGTGCCGTCTAAAACGGATTCCAAGTTGAAACAGCGCGGGTGGCTGCAAGGCCGGGCGGCGCGGCCGCAGGAAGCCTGTCTTGACCGCTCGAACGGTGATAGACCGGCGTCTTGTCGCTGCGCGACCGGGCCCTTCGGGCCGGGCCCCCACGCTATTTCATGCAAGAAACCGTATAAAACACCCGCACGTCCACCTTGCGGGGCCACGCCCTGCGGGACTCAGGCCCCGCCACCCGACGGCCTCAGGCCAAGAGTGGCTGGGGCAGCATGCCCCTCTTCGTGAACGGCGGGGTTCGCTTCGATTGATGGAGCGTGGGACATCTTACGTCCTGGGGCTTCGGCATGCGCCTCCTGCCCCAGCCACACCGTCGCGGGGGCGATCCCTCCTATGTCACAGGCACCCGGCGATCCGACGGTTGCGGATTCGGTGCCGTCTCATACGGACTCCAGGTTGAAACAGCGCGGGTGTCCCGGCGTGCAGGACCGGGCGGCGCAGCCGCAGGAAGCCTGTTTTGACCGCTCAAACGGTGAAGACCGACGTCTTGTCGCTGCGCGCGCGATCACACATTCACGATTTTCGTCAAAGGCGCGGTACTAATCACCTTCGCTGCGCGACCGTTACTCACCGACGGCACCGGCGGCTTGGTCAGGTTCGAGGCGTTCTTGTCATTCGAACTCTGACGTGCCGTGATTCTCGTTATGAACGACTCCAGCGTTGTAATAGCATCAGCGACATCGTCGGGGCTTGGGACGGCAGACGCCTTCGCCGGAGCTTGATCATGGCCGGTCAACTCAGCAGTGCATTTAGACATTCCATCGTAGATCACAACGTAGTCGCTCGTCTCCACCGACACTTTCTTCAGCCGTTGAGTTTCAATACCCGATTTAAAACGCTGGACTGCATCGTTAAGCAAATGTTCCTCGATTGCGCGTTCCCATGCTTCACGAAGCTTCCCAAATGCTTCAGCAACCGCCACTCGATATTCCTCGGGCGATTGGACACTCAGTTTACGAAAACGCGCGGTATCGTTCTTGAGAACTCCGATCCGCACTTTTGTTGAAGATGCGTGCCAAGGCCGCGACGGGCTTTCTGGGCATTCTCCAGGGCCACTGGCGGAGCGTCGCACCGTTTGTACTTGCAACGGCACTTGATGCTTGCCGCACTCATCCTCGATCGCAAGCAACGTAACAATGTCGTGCGTAAACACGACTACCTGACGACCTTGTTTCGCTTCACGCACCAATCGTTTAGCAACCCGTTCTCGAAAAAGATGATCGAGAGAGCTAACTGGATCGTCGAAGATGATAGGGACAGCATCCTCCGCGATTGACAGCTCGGCAAGAAAAGCAGAAACCACCACGACGCGCTGCTCGCCTTCGCTCCGGCGGAGATCGGTCTGGTGACGGTGGCGATTCGCCAGAGTCCGATTTCGGAAGCGTATTGGCGTATCCGAAAAGGCCGGGCCGTTAGTACAGATTTCGACTGCTCGGGCTAGCGGCTTCTCTGCACTGGCCTTGCGTCCGCTCGAAGTACCGCAGCCGCTTACTATCAGTGCTGATGAGTAGCCCTGTCTCATCGGCATCCTCGATCCGGCACTCCCGCTTCGCTTCGCCCAGAGGTACGTCCTGCACGATCTGCCCCTCGTTCACGCCGAGAACGAGCAGGTGATATGAAGCCGAGTTCGGCAGGGCGCAATGCCGCTGACTCGGATGCGGCCTTGTGTTCGGCTCATCTGAGACGACGAGGTAGACGAACGGGAGACGGCTCTCGCCGGCAGGACAATAGCGATACCGACGAGCACGTTGTGTGGCAGACTTGAGAGACGGGTCCGTTCGGCGTCAGCGGCACGGGTACCTGCAGCCGCTCTGTACAGTGCTCGACGAGCCATGCCGCAAGCGGCTTTCCACGCCAGTGAAGGTTTAGCACTTCATCACGTGGATCCGAAAAGGCAGGGACCGTGCACAAGTACCCTCCACAAGTAAGCCGATGCCATAGTTCTTCAGCTCGCACGCCTCTCGAAGCCGCTTGCCGTTGCCGATCAGGGCCAGCCGTCAGATCTCTTGTTGACTGAATCACGGCTGTCTGGATAATACCCCTGTAGGGTATGAGGGCCGCTTCAGATGCCGATGAACGAGTCATCGCTCCGTGAGAGCGTCCTGACGTGCCCGCTTCCGAGTGACGCCTCAACAGATCGTGAAATGACGCAATGCACAACCATCATGCCGTCTCCCGTAGCGAACGCGCGAGCACCGTCGTCGATCCGGTGTGCGGGATGACCCTCGATCCGGCGAAAGCGGCGGGCTCGCACGTCCCCAACGGTCAGACGTACTACTTCTGCTCGAAAAGTTGCGGTCAGAAGTTCGCAATCGACCCACAGAAGTACCTGACCGTCGTGCCGGCGGGCGGCTCCTGCTGCGACCTTCGTCCAGCCGCCGTCTCGACTGGAGCACCCTCGGTGCCGGCCGGCGATGATACGGCAAGCGGCGTACCCGCCTGCTGCCATGACGGCGAAGCGCACGGGCACGCGGCTCCTGCAAAGATGACTGCACGCCCGCAGCGAACGGTGGCCAGGTACGTCTGTCCGATGTGCCCGGGCGTCGAGAGCGACGTGCCGGCGGCTTGTCCGAAATGTGGGATGGCACTCGAGCCCGCGGCGCCGTCTCGGCCTGCGAAGCGGACGATTTACACGTGTCCGATGCATCCCGAGATCGAGCAGGACCATCCCGGCAACTGCCCCATCTGCGGCATGGCGCTCGAACCGAAGAGCGTTGCGGCCGACGAGGACGACGGCGAACTGAGCGGCATGACGCGCCGCTTCTGGATCGCGGCGGTGCTTTCGGTTCCGTTGCTCGTGCTCGCCATGGCTCCAATGTTCGGATTGCCGGTGCATGACTGGCTCGATCCGAATCTGGCACGCGGGCTGGAACTGCTGCTGGCGACGCCGGTCGTGCTCTACGCGGGCTGGCCGCTGCTCGTGCGCGGGGCGCGGTCGATCGTGAGCGGTCATCTCAACATGTTCACGCTGATCGCACTCGGCGTGAGTGCCGCCTATCTCTACAGCGTCGCAGCGACGCTCGTGCCGGGGTTATTTCCCGCGGCATTTCAGGATCCGCACACGGGGCTGGTCGGGGTCTACTTCGAAGCGGCCGTCGTCATCACGGCTCTCGTCCTGCTCGGTCAGGTTCTGGAACTGAGCGCCCGGAAACGGACGGGCGGTGCGATCCGGGAACTTCTTTCTCTGGCCCCGGACACGGCGCGCGTGCTGCGCGACGGTCAGGAACTCGTCGTGCCGCTCGACGACGTTCAGGTCGGCGATCACATGCGGGTGCGGCCCGGCGATCGCATTCCTGTGGACGGCCGGGTCGAAGAGGGCCGAAGCAGCGTCGATGAGGCGATGATCACCGGCGAACCGGTTCCCGTCGAGAAGGGCGTGGGCGATGCGGTGATCGGCGGAACGGTCAATGGCACCGGCTCGTTCGTGATGTCCGCTTCGCAGGTCGGTAGCGACACGGTCCTCTCGAAGATCATCGATATGGTCGGCAGCGCTCAGCGAAGCCGCGCCCCGATTCAGCGCGTCGCCGACACGGTCGCCGCGTGGTTCGTGCCCGCGGTCATCGTCGTCGCCGTCGTCACGTTTCTCGTCTGGTGGCTGCTGGCTCCGAGCGAACCGGCACTCGCCTACGCTCTCGTGAATGCCGTCGCTGTGCTGATCATCGCCTGTCCCTGCGCTCTGGGACTCGCGACACCCATGTCGATCATGGTCGGCGTCGGACGTGGCGCGAAGGCCGGCGTGCTGATCAAGACGGCCGAGTCGCTCGAGACGTTGTCGAAAACGACGACGGTCGCCTTCGATAAGACGGGGACATTGACCGAAGGCAAGCCGACGCTGACGGACGTGGTGACGGCAAGCGGCTTCAACGAGCGGGAACTGCTGCGCCTCGCGGCCGCTGTCGAACGACCGAGCCAGCACCCGCTCGCGGAGGCGGTCGTCCGCGGGGCCGAAGGTCGGGGGATCACGGTTCCCGAAGCGATCGGCTTTGAATCGATCACCGCCGGCGGCGTGTTCGGCACCGTCGAAGGCCAGAAAGTGCGCATTGGCACGACACGATTCCTACACGAACAGGGTGTTGCAGAAGCCGAAGCACTTGCACCCCGGGCCGATGAACTTCGCGCGGACGGCAAGACCGTCTTCGCCGTCGCGGTCGGCGATCGCCTCGCAGGCCTCGTCGCGGTCACCGATCCGATCAAGCCCTCAACGCCGGCAGCCATCGACGAGCTGCACCGGCTGGGACTGCGACTGCTCATGCTGACCGGCGACAACGAGCGAACGGCCCGGGCGGTCGCCGCGAAGCTGGGCATCGACGACGTCGCGGCCGGCGTCGGTCCGCAGGACAAGCATGACCGGGTGGCGGCTCTCCGCGACAGAGGTGAAGTCGTCGCGATGGCCGGCGACGGGATCAACGACGCCCCGGCCCTCGCCGCGGCCGATGTCGGAATCGCGATGGGCACCGGCACTGATGTGGCCATCGAAGCCGCCGATGTCACGCTGCTGCGGGGCGATCTCGGCGGGATCGTGCGGGCCGTGCGGCTGAGCCGGGCCGTGATGCGAAACATCCGTCAGAACCTGTTCTTTGCGTTCATCTACAATCTGCTCGGCGTACCGATTGCGGCCGGTGTGCTGTATCCCGTCTTCGGATGGCTGCTCAGTCCGATGATCGCCGCCGCGGCGATGAGCCTCAGCAGCGTGAGCGTCATCGGCAACGCATTGCGGCTCCGCGGCGTGCGGCTCGATGCGGAAGACGTCGAATGACCGCTGGCCATCCGACTCTCACCTTCTCCGAACATCACACCCGATGACGCCGGCAGGCGACGAGAGGCCGCCAATGCAGAGCGAGACGAAGCCGAATGTTCAGAAACGGCTGAAGCGGATTGCCGGGCAGGTCGCCGGGCTGCAAAAGATGATCGACGAGGACCGGTACTGCGTCGACGTGCTGACCCAGGTCGCGGCCGTGCGATCGGCTCTCGATGCGGTCGGTGTTCTGCTGCTGACCGATCATATCGAAGGTTGCCTCGTCGGTCACGGCACCGGCTCCGAGCATCACTGCGCGAAAGCGATGAGCCAGAATGAACTCCTTGAAGAGGTGCGCACCGCCCTCGGGCGATTCTTGCGATGACGCCGACGTGGAGGGTGTCCGACGCCGACCGAAATCCGCAGGAGTCGAACTCAGCGATCTCCGAACATGTCGCCGAGGGTGCCGAGGACCGAGCCTTCTCCGGTGCTCTTGCCGCCGGCCTTCGGGGCGTTCGCCAGCACGCGTTCGCTGGATCATTCGCTCGTCGCTGGGTGGCCCGTCCGGTTCGTTGAGAACCGGCCGGGTTGCGTCAGCAACAAGATGCCGCGCCGTCGACGTTCATACTGCTGTCGCAGAATCATCGTCTGCCTCCAAGCCTGAAGGTCTGGCGCGCATCAGAACGCACGATGAAGCATCTTGTCGCTGACGCAACCCGGCCAGTCTGACGATAGATTGGCCGGGCCACCCTGTGAGGGAGGAAAAGTGCAGGAAGATAACGACAAAGGATTTCCTCCGGAATTTGGGAAAAAGTTCTTGATATCCTTTGCCAGGCGGACTACGTTCGGCTTCTGATCTATTGTCAATTGACCAACTGTTGATATAGCGCTGAAATGCCACTCTTCACAGGCGAGGGATGGCATGGCTCGCATCCTGCCAACGGCGGTCGCGGCATCGGTTCTTTTGTGCATCGTCGCCTATCTCGCCCGTCCGGCGACGATCGCCCCTTGTCTTCAAATAAGTCCTGAAACGCATCTACATTTCATCACATGAAACGCTTATAGATCTCTTTTCCCTGCCTCGTTCCATGAGGTGCGGTGATGGATCTGCCTGCCGTTCAGCGTTCGTCCGAGTGGAGTCCCGGCCTGATCGCCACTGCGGGCATCGTGGCGGTCTCAACACTTGGGTTTCTGCTCTTTGATTCGCGGGGGACGACGGCACCACCAGGACTGCATGTCGACGAGGACGCTCTCGACCTCGGGACCGTCTGGGCTCGTTCCGATTTTCAGTGGACCGTGCCTGTTGAGAACCGCAGTTCACGCACGATCGTCGTGAGCCACGTCGAGGCGAGCTGCGCCTGCACGAATGTCAAGCCATCGAGCTTCACGCTCAGACCGACATCCCGCCAGCAACTCGCTCTCCGCTTGAATCTCTTTCCGCCGACCGGCGTCACCCCGGGCTATATAACGAACTTTGGAGTCAGCCTCGATTTTCGCGACGAGAACGGGCGTCGCATCGCACAGAAAACCCTGCACGGGCGGGTCCGCTATCCGCTGGTCGGCTCTCCGGTCATCACGTACTACGGTCCCGATCAACTCGTCGAGCATACGCCGGGTCTCGAGAAAAGATGCGAGCTCAGACGCGACTATGAGTTGACCGATGTCATTCTGGGTGAGCACGACTTTCCTGGAACCGCGCGACTCGAAAAGGCTGGGGTCGGAAGCACGGTCTGGCTCTCTGTGAGACCTTTTGACGGACTCAGGCCAGGACGATTCGAATACGATATCCCTCTCGTCGGCATCCTGGAGGACGGCACACACCTGCCCGATTTTCCCGTGCGGATCAACGGCTGGGTCGGTGCCGACGTGAAGCTGGTTCCGTCGCGACTGAGCCTGCCGCTGGCCCGCATCGGTGAGACCGTGCGGATGACGGTGCAGGTTCATTCCCAAAGCGGCGAGCCGCTTCGCGTGAAGGAGGCCGCGGCGCTGACCGACGCCGTCGCCGTGACCTTGCTCGATGAGGAGGCCGCCGGCGGACCGCTGTACGAGGTCAGCAAGACGATCAACGCCGGCGGCGCAGTGGACGACAACGTGCGGTTCATCTTTGAGAAGCACGACGGCACCGGCGGCAGCATCACGGCCGCTGTGCGATCCTACGGTCTGGCGACGGGCGAAACTTCGCGGTGAGACTTTCCTCGACTGGAGCGGCGATCATGTTCCGCATCGCACTGCTGCTGATGGCGTTGTTCGCCGTCATCTCTCCCCGGAGCCTTCCGGCGGACGACGACCCGCTCAAGCAGGTCGCCGCCGATTGGACGAAGCGTCAGCGGATGGCGCACACCGTGCGCTACGAACTCAAGGGTTCGACGCTCGATCCCCGGGGTGTCTTGAACGTCCTGAAAGATGAGTTCGGCCTCGCCGGCTCCGAGGAGGACTTTCCCGCCGAGGATCGCGTGTCTCCCTACAACATTCTCCTGCTGGTGCAGTTCGACAAGAACCGGATGCGGGTCGAACGTCAGCAGGACATCCTGAATCCGGGGCCGGAGTTCATCAGGAAACTCACGATCAACCTCTACGACGGCGAGGAGTGTCAAACCTACATCCCGCTCGATCACAACGACAGGATCGCGGAACTGGCAGCGGCCGGCGAGAGGCTGCACTTCGAGTTGGTGAACGTCCCCCTCTCCTCCGCTTCGGGAGTGCTGCGCCAGTTCACCGAGCGGCCGCTCTATTGGGCGCACGGCCTGGTGCCGATGCCGGGACCGCTCGAGCGGATCCTTCAGCCGGTCGATCTGACCGGCTGGCGCGTCGCCGGGCGAGCCGTGCATGACGGCCAGGAATGTCTCGTGCTGCACTCCCCGGCGAGATTCAACGGGAAAACGTATTCGGAAGTCTGGGTCGATCCCGCGAAGGACTCCGCCGTCGTCCGCTTCGCGGACGTGTTCAAGGGAGAGGAAGATCTGACGTTCGACGTCGAGTACGAGCGGACGCCGCACGGCTGGCTTCCCGTCGCATGGACCGTCGAGCAGATCAACCCGGGCTCCGAGCGCATGCTTCTAGGCCATAAAGAGATGCGGGTCGCGAGCTATCAAATGAACCCGCCGGTGACGCGGGACGACTTCCACGTCGAACCGACGCAGGGGATGTACGTCAGAGACGCCCGCGACAAGAGGGCGCAGAAGCGCATCATCCATACGGGCGCGGGGAGTCCGCCGCTCGACGCCGTCGCCGAGTGGCGGCGACAGCACCGCCCGACGGAGGTGAAACCATCGCCTTGGCCGTGGGTCTTGACGTGGGGCGGAGTCGGCTGCTTAGGGATCGCCCTGTTGGCGTGGGGCGTTCGCAAGTATCGGGCGACGTGAGTCGCATTCACGGTGTTCCATTTTCAAGGAGAAGGCGATGAGGAACGCACGAGCGGTCGCGGCGGCAACGGCTTTGGCCGGGGCGATGCTGTTGAGTTCGGCGACGGTGGCGTTGGGCATCTGCACGAAGGAATGCGGATATGTCGATGCTGCCATTCTGCAAAACGGAAGTACTCGGCTTTGCTTTCGGTATCCCGATGCAGCTCAATGCGAAGACGATGTCTACTTGACTCTCGGCGAGTCTGGAAGCTGTGAGTATACGACAGACCACATTCCTAAGTTTAAATGCACCAAGTGCGATGGAATCTGCGGGGATGTGATCGGGTCTCAGGAAGCGAGCGCCGACCATGACAGTTGTGAGCAGGTCACCGACTCCACTCAAGGCTACTGCCACGCGGAGGGTGGCAGCTGACGTCAGCGGGGTTTCTGGCGACGGCGGGGTGGCCGGGGCGTTCTGGCGTGGCAAGCGTCGAAGACGGCTGCGAAACCGGGGCTGACGAACCGTAAGAACGGACGACCTCAGCCCCGGTTGTCGAGCGATTGGCGATGTTGATCACGCATCCGCGCCCCGGCCACCCGCTGCTGCCAATGGGTCGGCAGTCACCCCGGCTCGTACCCCAGATTCGGCGCGAGCCACTTCTCGACCTCCGCGAGCGGTACGTTCTTCCGCCGGGCGTAGTCTTCGGCCTGATCGCGCGTGATGCGGTCGACGCTGAAGTAGCGGCTTTGGGGGTGGCTGAAGTAGAGGCCGCTCACGCTCGAGGCGGGCCACATCGCGTAGCTTTCGGTGAGCGTGATGCCGGTAGTCGCTTCGGCGTCGAGCAACGTCCAGAGCGCGGCCTTCTCGGTGTGATCGGGGCAGGCGGGGTAGCCGGCGGCGGGGCGGATGCCGCGGTATTTTTCGGCGATCATTTCCTCCGTCGCGAGACCTTCGTCCTTGCCGAAGCCCCAGTCGTCGCGGGCGAGCTTGTGGAGCCGCTCGGCGAAGGCTTCCGCGAGCCGGTCGGAGACCGCCTTGACCAGGATCGAACTGTAATCGTCGTGCAGGCCCTCGAACTCGCGGGCGAATTCGTCGGTGCCGTGACCGGCCGTCACGGCGAAGGCGCCGAGGTAGTCGATCCGCCCGCTGTCGATCGGAGCGACGTAGTCGGCGAGCGAACGGAACTCCGTCTGGCCTTTGCGTTCCCACTGTTGTCGCAGCATGTGGAAGCGCGTGAGGGGATTGAGAGTTGAGGGTCGAGGGTTGAGAGGGTCGAACGACCTGGGGTCGTAGAGCACGACGTCGTCGCCGTCGCTGTGGGCGGGCCAGAAGCCGTAGATGCCTTTCGCGGTCAGCCGCTTCTCTTTGATGATGCGGTCGAGCAGTCGGCGGGCGTCGTCGTAGAGACGCTTGGCTTCCGGGCCGACGATCTCGTCTTCGAGGATCTTCGGGAACTTTCCGTGCAACTCCCACGCCTGGAAGAAGGGCGACCAGTCGATGTAATCGACGAGTTCCGCGATCGGATAATCGTCGAGCACCTTAGTGCCGAGGAACGACGGCGTCGCGATGTCCGCCGTCGCCCAATCGGTCGGGAAGCGCCGTTGCAGGGCCTCGGTGTAGGGCACAAGAGTCTTCTGCTGGCGTTCGCCGAAGGCTTTGCGATGCTTCTCCTGGATTTCGATGTTCTCGGCGACGAACTTGTCTTTGCGTTCCTTGTCGAGCAGCTTTTCGACGACCGGCACGCTCAATGACGCATCGAGCACATGCACGACGGGCTGGTTGTACGCCGGCGCGATTTTGACGGCGGTGTGACGGGCGCTCGTCGTCGCTCCGCCGATGAGCAACGGCGTCGTCATCTCGCGACGGGTCATCTCGCGAGCCACGGCGACCATTTCGTCGAGGCTGGGCGTGATGAGGCCCGAGAGACCGATCAGGTCGGCGCCTTCGGCGATCGCGGTGTCGAGAATTTTGTCCCCCGGCACCATCACCCCGAGATCGACGATCTCGAAGTTATTGCAGCGCAGCACGATGGCCACGATGTTCTTGCCGATGTCGTGAACGTCGCCTTTCACGGTCGCGATGACGATCTTGCCGCGATGGCTGATGGAGGGTGGAGCGTTGAGAGTTGAGGATTCGGCCCTACCGGCCGCGGCCGGTAGGCTTGGTTCTCCATGTTCCGTCCCCCGTCCCCCGTCCTGTGCCTCAACCCTCAACCCTAAACCCTCAACCCTCTTCTCTTCTTCCATGAACGGTTCGAGATAGGCCACGGCCTTCTTCATCACGCGGGCGCTTTTGACGACCTGCGGAAGGAACATCTTGCCGGCACCGAAGAGCTGGCCGACGACGGCCATGCCGTCCATCAGCGGGCCTTGAATGACCGCGAGAGAGCGGCCGTACTTTTGCCGGGCCTCTTCGGTGTCTTCGTCGATGTAGTCGGTGAAGCCCTTGAGCAGTGAGTGTTTCAAACGCTCTTCCAGCGACGCCTGTCGCCATTCATCGACCTTCGTTTCGCCGGCTGCACGAGCCTTGACGGTCTCGGAGTAGTCGATGAGACGTTCGGTCGCGTCGGGGCGGCGGTTCAGCAGCACGTCTTCGACGTAGACGAGCAGTTCCTTGTCGATTTCGTCGTACACGGCGAGCTGGCCGGCGTTGACGATGCCCATATCAAGCCCGGCAGCGATCGCGTGATACAGGAACGCCGCGTTCATCGCTTCGCGCACGACGTCGTTGCCGCGGAACGAAAAGCTCACATTGCTCACGCCGCCGCTGGTCTTCGCGCCGGGGCACTCCTGCTTGATCCGGCGGACGGCCTCGATGTATTCGACGGCGTAGTTCGCGTGCTCCTCGATGCCGGTGCCGACCGTCAGGATGTTCGGGTCGAAGATAATGTCTTCCGGCGGGAAGCCGGCCTGCTCGGTGAGCAGCTTGTAGGCGCGTTTGCAGATCGCGACCTTGCGATCGGCATCGACCGCCTGCCCTTCCTCGTCGAAGGCCATCACGACCGCGGCGGCACCGTAGGCGCGGACTGTTCGCGCCTGGCGCAGAAACGCCTCTTCGCCTTCCTTCATGCTGATCGAGTTGACGACCGGCTTGCCCTGAATGCACTTCAGCCCGGCTTCAAGGATCGACCACTTGCTGCTGTCGACCATGATCGGCACGGTCGAGATATCCGGCTCGGCGGAGACGAGGTGCAGGAACCGCGTCATGGCAGCCTCGCCGTCGATCATCCCCTCGTCCAGGTTGATATCGATGAGGTTGGCCCCTCCCTCGACCTGCTGACGAGCGACGCTCAACGCCTCGTCGTACTTGTCCTCTTTGATGAGCCGGGCGAACTTCTTCGAGCCGGTGACGTTCGTCCGCTCGCCGACCATCAGAAAGTTCGCGTCGGGACGCACGACGAGCCGTTCGAGGCCGGCGTATGCCGAAACCGTCTCATGCCGCGGGATCGCACGCGGTTTGACGCCGCGGACTTTCTCGGCGATTTTCGCGATGTACTCGGGCGTGGTACCGCAACACCCGCCGACGATGTTGACCCAACCGTTCGCCGCGAAGCCCGCGAGATGGTCGGCGACCTCGTTGGGATTGCTGTTGAAGCCGCCCATGCCGTCGGGCATGCCGGCGTTCGGATAGCAACTGATGTGGCGGTCGGCGAGCCCCGAGAGTTCTTCGACGTACGATCGAATCTGCTTCGGACCGAGCGCGCAATTGATGCCGACGCTCAACGAATCGAAGTGCGAAACGGATGTGTAAAAGGCGGCGAGCGATTGGGCCGTGAGCGTGCGGCCGCCGTCGAAGATCGTGCCGCTGATCATCACGGGCACGGTCTGGCCGGTCTCGTCGAAGAACTTGCGGATCGCGAACAGGCACGCCTTCATGTTGAGCGTGTCGAAGCTCGTTTCCGGCAGCAGCAGATCGACTCCGCCCGCGACGAGCCCGCGAACCTGCTCGTAGTACGACGCGGCCATCTCGTCGAAGGTGTGGCTGCGATGGCCCGAGTCGTCGGTGTTCTGCGACATCGACAGCATGTATTTCGTGGGGCCGATGCTGCCGGCGACGAAGCGAGGCTTGTCGGGATTCCGCTTCGTGACGCTGTCGGCGACGCCTTTCGCGAGTTCCGCCGCCCGCTTGTTGAGTTCGAACGTGAGGTGCGGGAGCTGGAATTCCTCGAGGTTCAAGATGTTCGCGTTGAAGGTGTCGGTCTCGACGATGTCGCTGCCGGCGTCGAAGTATTGACGATGGATGTCTTCGATGAGTTGCGGCTGTGTGAGAACGAGAATGTCGGTCGCGTTCTTCAGATCGACGGCGTGATCTTTGAAGCGTTCGCCGCGGTAATCGGCTTCCGTCGGCCCCTTCGCGAGAATCATCGACCCCATCGCCCCGTCGAGCACGAGAATGCGGTCGGCGAGAAGGTTCTTGATTCGGTCGGCGCTCGACCGTTCGGCGGCAAGGGACATCGGCAGGCAGCAGTGACGGAGAAACGGAAATCGCTTGCGGATTCGCGGCCCGCGAACCCGCAAGCGATGATTAGACACGGTTCGGGTCGTTTTGGTTACATCGAGCCGACTGTCGAAGGGAATCCCAGCGCGTCGAAGATCCTCGAGCACGCCTGCGATCTATTCAGCACGTAAAAGTGCATGCCCGGAACTCCCGCGTCGATGAGTCCACGGCACTGCTCGATGGCGTACTCGACGCCGATCTTGAACTGGGCGTCGGTGTCGGATTTCGCGTCTTCCAACCGGCCGGCGAGGTCTCCCGGGAAGACCGCGCCGCACATCGCGGTGATGCGTTTGATGCGATCGAAGCTCGTGATCGGCATGATGCCGGGAATGATCGGCACGTCGATCCCCGCCTTCGCGGCGGCATCGCGAAACCGGAAGAAGTTCCGGTTCACGAAGAACAACTGCGTGAAAACGGCGTCCGCCCCGTTGGCGACCTTCTGGCGAAGATGCTCGCGATCGATTTCGATGGACTGCGCCTCGGGATGCTTCTCGGGATAGCCGGCGACGCCGATGCCGAAGCCCGCGAAGTTCTGCTTGATGAGGCGGACGAGTTCGGCGGCGTATCGCAGGCCGTCGTCGGCGACCTGGAACGTCGTCTCCCCCCGCGGAACATCTCCCCGCAGGGCCATGATGTTTCTGACGCCGGCGTTTTGGGCCTCACGCAGCCAGTCGAGCAGTTCCGCCCGGCAGGAGCCGACGCAGGTGAAGTGAGCCGTCGCGGGAAGGCCGAACCGTTCCTGAATGGCGCGGCACCAGTCGATCGTGCGGCCGCGCGTGCTGCCGCCGGCACCGTAGGTGCAGGACACGAAGGCGGGGCGGTATCGAGAGAGTTCCTCGAGGGTCGCCAGCAGGTCGGCGTCGCCGGCCGGAGTCTTGGGAGGAAAAATTTCGACCGACAGGCCGAATCGGCCGTCGGAGTAGATGTCACGAAGGTGCGTCACCGTGCCACGCCTTGCGGGTCCGCGTCGAAACCGCGAACCGCCACGAGAGGAGAGTCTTCACACGTCCCAGCGAGTCGATCAAAGAATATCAGGCCATCGGACGATGGCCTAGTGGTCCATTGCCCTTGATCCGACGCCGTGTTGTGGAATCCCCGCTTTCCCGTGGACATCAGGAGGGCCCGATGGACCGACTGGAAGAACGCAGGGAAGCCCCGGCGATCGCAGGTTGACAATCAAGTCACCCGCCAGACATGCGACCGGGGCTTCGGACGTTCGTCCTCGAGCCCCGGACGCCCGCCGTCCAGCCGTGAACGACATCGCCTTCCTGCGAGTGCGTCTGATGTCTGACCGGCACGATCTTACGACTCGAGTGCAAAATCAAACGTGTTCTCGCCCGGCTTCACGTCCGCCTCCAGTTCGCTCCTCGTGTTGTACCGAGCCGGGATCACCGGCTTCCCCGATTTGACTGGCTTCTGAACGGTCGGACCGTCAACGTCCCCGTCAGACTCGGCAGGGTTCTCCCCCTCTTCATCCGGTGCGATCTCGACGCGATTGTGGCCGATCTTGGTCCCCAGAGTCTCGCGAATGTACGTCAGCTCGTACTTGCCTTCCGTATCCGTGAGGCCGCGGGCTGGACGGCCGCTGTCGGGTTGAAAGACCACGGCGACGCCGCTGAGCGGCTTCCCGTCAAGCATGATGGTTCCGCTCACCTGCCCCAGTTCAGGCTGATCACTGGATGCGCCGCAGCCCGCCAGGCTCAGAAACAACGCCGACAAGGCAACCACCAGGCGACCGTTTTGAATCGTCTTCACTGTCACAACTCACTCTGCGAATTGAACGATTGGGATTTCAGTCAAGGGAACGAGCCGCTCCACGATCGGTGACGCGGCTTGTTCGCGATGAGTGCTCGCCCCGTCACCCGATCAGCGCGGCGGTGAAGCCGCTCAGAGGAGCCGCCCGACCGGGCATTGAGAACGATTCGGATCAGAAGTCGCCAAGGACTTCGCGGCCATTACGAGTGCTGAGGCCTTGATAAGTAGGCATATTCATGTTCTCGGAGAGGAACCGGACGCTACCGTCTCCCAGGGCGAAATGAGCTCCGCCAGTGTGCCAGCTACCGGCCGCTTCTTCGGCGCCGCCGTTGATCGGATCATTGCCTTCCGCAGCGATCAGATATTCCGACATCTCATTGGGGGGATTGCCGTCAGCACCGCCGGAGAACATGGCTTTGCGGTCGCAACCGGCGCCAAAGCCGCCCATGGCGTCACCGCCCGTGTCGGGGACCTCACTCACGAAGATCGTGTTGGAGAGACCGTCGATCACGTCACCGAATCGAGTATGACTGTTGACGTAGAAAACCCCGTTGCCGTTCATGCAGCCCCAAGGATTCGTCTGCATTTGGGCGAGAGTCGCTACGCCGGTGCAAATGCAGTTATCGTTGCCGTTCCCAATCCGGGTGCCCATGTTGCCGTTGTAGTTGGACGTTTGAAAGCCTTTGCCGTTGACGACGTTCTTCTGAGCTCCGTTGCTGACATCGGGCTGCGTCGGACACCAAAACATCTGAAGGATCGTGTCCTTCACGACCAACGGTTTCCCGGAGCCAGTGCCGCCCAGCTCGTTGCCCATCCCGTCGGGCCCCTGGATCGCGTTGTAGAGCCCATTTTGTTCGAGATACGGCAGTAGGCTGGCATGCCACGTCCAGCCGTGGCCGTTGGCCGTGCCACCCGAATTCGGGATCGCGATGCTGCCGGCCATCAGGGAATTGTAGGTGTCGTGGTAGTTGTGCAGTCCCAGCCCGATCTGCTTGAGGTTGTTCTTGCACTGAGTCCGGCGAGCCGCTTCACGAGCCTGTTGAACAGCCGGAAGCAGCAGCGCGATCAACACGGCGATAATCGCGATCACGACGAGCAATTCGATCAGTGTAAAGCCCCTGCGGGAGCGATCTTCGAGCCTCATGTAACACCTGTTCGGCGGAAGTGACGGAAGGTTGCCGGCGTGATCCGCCGAGAATCTCGGCCGGCGCAAACGATGGAAGGACCGCCTCGTTCGGGAGGCGGCAAGGTCGTGGTCGAAATCGAACGACCGGAATGGGACTGTGTCGCGGCGTCGGCCGCGTCACCACGCCTGGCCCGCTTCGGATTCGGCGGCGTCGGGTGAATTGTAAGTAGTTCCACTCACACTGTGGCCTCTCAACAAGCCTTAATGTGGTAATTCGCAGGAACTTCATCGAACCTTCACTGTGTCGGCCTTTGCCGAGGCGGCAGCTGATGCGCCGACTCGCGCAACTTCCTCTTGCCCCGTTCGGCCCGTTCTGCGACAAGTCCGGCCCCTCGCGAGAGGACGATGGTCTCGCTGCGCCGTTCGGTCTCGCTTCGGGGCGGCGCGGTTGAGTGCTTTGTCAGACTTTGATGTTGAGGGTGCCACTGGCTCCGCCAGTGC
>JACCRE010000092.1 GCA_013813775.1 Planctomycetaceae bacterium | reverse complement strand
TGCGGATCACTGGTGACTGTAGCGGCAGGTCGATCTGTATGTAGCGGTGCCGGGAATCATCGGATACCACAGGTGATGAAAAGTGTCTTGGAGACGATGCTACACTTACGAGATGTCCGCACTAATGAAGCCGTCATCCGTCTGCTGAGGCTCGCGAACCGGATTCCCTCTCCTCTGGGGAGAGGGGCGGGGGTGAGGGGATGTCTCACGGCCTCGTCTATGTGATTCATCAGCTTCCACGACCACCAACGAGCCCAACGCAAGCGACGTGGCACGTCCACCCCTTCCCCTCACCCCCTCTCCCAAGGGAGAGGGGAGTTTGGTCAGAGTCCTACCGCGGATTCCTCGTCTTGAGCCATTCGATCGCGCGGGGGATGCCGTCGTTGACCATCGCTTCGTAGTGGTCGCCGACGTCCACGAAGTCGAAGGTGACGTCCTTCTGCTGCGCCAATAATGCGTCGGCGAACTTCTTCGAGTCGGCGAACGGGACGTTGCTGTCGTCCTTCGCGTGGAACAGAAAGACCGGCGACTTGATCGCGGCGAGATGCGTGTCGGGCGAACTTTGCGTGATGAAGTCGCCGACCTTGGGGAACAGAAAACCCGACATCGGCACGTCGGCGATGTCGCCCATCCGCGACTTCAAGTCGGTCGCCGGCATGTAGGCGATCGCACCGGCGAGGCGAGGTTCATGCGCGGCGGCCAGCAGTGATAATGTTCCCGCCGAACTGTGACCGGCGGCATAGATCCTGTTCGGATCGACCATCGGCAGCTTGGCCCGGGCGAACTCAAGGGCGTTCCGCGTGTTGACGACACCCGCACAAGCGGCGCGGAACAAGAGATAGGGAGCGTTAGCCGATGCCTCTGCGGATTCTTCGTCGAGCTCGTCGCCGTCGAGCGAATGATGAATGACGACCATGCCGGCTTCGGCATAAGGCAGTGTCTCGTCGTGGTAGTCACCATCGTCGAGCGCGACACCCGTCAGCAAGGTCGTTCCCGCAGGCGCCACCAGCACGCACGGCAACGACTGCGCGGCATGTTCACCGGGCGGAACATACACCCGCATCGACATCTTCATGCCCGCCGAACCGGTGTTGCTTGGGATGCTGCTGAGAGCGACGAAATAGGTTCCGACGTCGCTGCCATCGATCGGCGTCAACTCACCGAGTTCCGGAAACTGAGGCACCGGAATGCTGGCGACCGGAAACAGCGACTGCGGCGCACCGAAGTCCGGCTCGTGCTCATGAACCTTTGTGTTGGCGGCCTTCTGCTCGAGTTCATTGACCGTATTGCGGACCCACAGCGCGCCGCCGCCGCAACACAGCAGCACCGCGAGCACGCCGCCGCCCAGGATGCCGAGCACCCAATAGAGAGTCGTGCTGCCGGAGCCGGACTTCGGCTTTTGTCTGGCAGCGGAGGCGGCCGGCTTCGCGCCGAATCGCGGCGGCAGTCCCGAAGCGGACGGCGTCGATCGCGGCTCGTCGTGGAAGGACTCGTCTTCGAGAACGGGATCGGCTTCGACGCGAATCGCCGCGCCGCAGCCCTTGCACTTCACCTTCTTCCCGGCGTACTGGTCGGGAATCGAATAGTCGCGAAAGCACTCGGGGCAGGTGACGTGAATCGCCATTTGCGTTCGACCGGAGCGACAGCGTGAGGCGGTCCTTCGACATCGCGTAGAGATCGCCGCGGAAGGCCCGCATCTCCGCGGCGATCGGTGACCCCGTCACCTCTTCTTCAGATCCCTCGCTTCGGCTTCGGAGACGTACTCTTCGACGATCTTGCCGTCCCGGACATACACGACCGGCGTACCGGTTTCCGCAGCGATCCTTCGCGCCCTCGCCGCGGCTCTTCGCAGAGCCGCTTCGATGTCTTTGAGCTTGAACGCTCTTTCGTCATTGTCCACGTTCATAAGCCGTCACCAACATAGGAACATTTCCTGAGCCATCATACTCCACCCAACTGTCGACAATGGCTCTATAGTTCTTTTCGAAGTTTTGACGCCCGTTATGGAACCGCCGCAAAACAACCTCTTGAGGGACGTTGTGCCCTCCCTGAGCAACTCGCTTTGCGACACGCTCAAGTGCCGCTTCCGGTGACGGAAGACCGAGAAACACCAACTCCACCCGATAGCCGAGCCGCCGCCATTCCCCGATTCTGCGAAGATAACCGCGACCGCTAAGGGTCGTCTCGAACGCGAAGCTTTCCCCGCGACGGACATGGTGATCGATCTCGGCGAGCATCAAACGGCCCGCTCGCACGGCTGCCGCCGCAGGGTTGAACGGTGACAACCCCGCGGCGATCAGGTCTGCGTTGACGAAGGTCGTCAGCGCCGCTTCGTTCGGCAGAAACTCCCGCGCGAAGGTCGTTTTTCCCGCACCGTTCGGACCGGCGATGATCAGAATCCGCTTCGTCATGCCCCGTCACTTCGCCAGATCGACGCAGATGAACTCCTTGTCGTTGCGCACGTACATCTTCTTGTTCGCGAAGGCGGGCATGCACCACACGACGCTGCGGCCGAAGGCGTCGCCGGTCGGTTCGAGGAGGTGGGCGCGGTCGGTCTCGGTGAAGCCCTCGGGAGACAGATCGCCGATCACGAGATCGCCTTTTTCCGTGAAGAACCAGAAGCGTTCCCCCTGACGCACGATGAACGCCGTCGCGCTGTTCACGGCGCGATCGTCGACCGGCTGCGACGCCTCCCACAGGCGTTCGCCTTCAGGGAGCTTCACGCCGAAGAACTGCCCCGATCCGTCGAAGCCGTAGATGACTTCGTCCTCCGCGAAGGGCTGCACGTTGATCGGCGAGACGCCCATGCGAGCCTTGTCCTTCCAGACGGTCTCGGCGGTGGGCTTGTCGGTCGCGAGCTTCACGAGCAGGTTTCGCTTGTTGAAGCCGCCGAGATAAAGATGGCCGATCGTAAAGATCGGAGTCATGATCACGCCGCCGTTGTCGGCGTTGTAGGGTACGCTCCAGTAGAGCTTGCCGGTTTCGGGATCGACGCTCGACAGCGCGTCGGGTTTGGCGAGGATCAACTGCCGCTTGCCGCCCGCTTCGATGATCGACGGCGGAACGTATCCCTGACCGATCTCGGGGGTGTCGAGCGTCCGCCAGATCTCCTCGCCCGTCGCCTTGTCGAGAGCGACGGCCTGACTGCCCTTGCCGCCCGCCAGCGTGATCAGCTTCTTGCCGTCGATCAGCGGATGAGCCGCGTAGCCCCACAGCGGCGCGGTCGTGTTGTATTCCTTCTGAAGGTCCTTCTTCCAGACGATCTTGCCGCTCGCCGCGTCGAAGCAGAAGAGATGCCCCTCGGCGCCGAGCGTGTAAATCTTGCCTTCGTCGACGAGCGGCGTGCAGCGCGGCCCGGCCGGATACGAGATCGCATAGGTGACGGGATACTCGTGCTTCCAGACTTCTTTGCCCGTCTTCTCGTCGAGGCACAAGACGCGTTCCGTCCCCTTGAGTTGCTTGCGCTCGAAGTTGTCGCCGGGCGAGGCTCCCTGCTTCACGAAATCGGTCACGAAGACGCGACCGTTCGCGACCGCCGGTCCGGCGTAGCCGCCGGCCACCGGAACGCGCCACAACACTTTCGGCCCGCCCTGCGGAAACTCGTCGATCAAGCCTTCTTCGCGCCAGACGTTGTCTCGCTGCGGACCCATCCATTGCGGCCAGTCGTCGGCAAAGGCGGGCGCCACGGCGAGACTCAAGCACGCGACGATCAACATCCTCATCGAGAGACTCCTGTATGACGGGCAATGAACCGTTCGTTTCGAGCGGACGCACAGGATAACGTGCCGCGAGGTGAAACGGCAGTTGTGCAGCACGCAGGCCGAAGGAAGAGACGGACCGCAACGCGTTCTCCCATTCAACTCATCGCATCATTCGTAGCGCGGAATTCGCCCCGACCCATAAAACTGTCGAAAGCAACAACACGCTGAAACAACGAGCCACTGTTCCACCACCACGGAAAGTCTGAACGAAACAGAGGCCGGCGAAAATGGCGAGGGCCAGCGCCGTCATCAGCACGGCTCGATAACTCCCGCTCGCTAAAGTTATGTTCTGGAACACGAGTGCCACAAACAACAACAAAACCCCGGGCCCGAACCACCAACTACTTTGTGTTGAAGTCTGCACGATGCGAGAAGTGATCTAGGTCTTGATTCTCTTTATGCAACCCATCGAGAATACTGTGATCGGTTCGCCCGTCAACGCGTTCCGGCAATCATTCAGCGAGGGCACCGATGAACCAAGCACCGCAGTTCAATGAGGCGTTAGAGGCCGTTGAGCAGTTGCCAGCCCAGGCGCAGGCTGAATTGATCGAAATCGTGCGGCGCCGTCTCGCGGAGCAAGGCCGTGAGCGGTTGCACGAGGAAGTTCGTCAGGCACGCGACGAATTCGCTGCGGGCGGTTGCAGCCCCGCCTCGCCCGACGAATTGCTCGGCGAGATTCTGTCGTGAAGCGTGAATTGCTGCGTTCGGCGGCGTTCATGCGCGCTGCGAAGCGGCTCGCGAAGCGCGATGCGGCAGCAGCGGAAGACTTGCGCAACACATTCAGGCGACTCACCGACGACGCTTTCCATCCGAGCCTTCGAACTCACAAATTGAAGGGCCGTTTCGAAGGCGTTTGGGCGTGCGCCGCAGGCTATGATCTCCGCATTCTCTTCGAGTTCGTCGAGAAAGAAGGCATCGAAGCGATACTCTTGCTGACAGTCGGAACCCACGACGAAGTGTATTAGTCCGACCATGGAAAAAGGAGGACCGCATCGCTGCGGGCCTCCTTTGATCGCCCTGCTCGCATCACCATCACCAGTGATGGTGATGCCCGTGATGGTGGTGGTGATGTCCGCCCCAGCCGCCGCCGTAATAGCCGCGATGATGAGGGCGGTATCCGCCGCCGTAGAAACCGACGCCGTAATACGCGGGCGCCGGTGCGTAAACCACCGGCGGCGGAGCGTACACGACCGGCGGCGGGGCATACACGACCGGCGGCGGGGCATACACGACGGGAGGTCCGTACACGGGACCGCCGCCGCCGATGAACAGATTGAAGCCTCCGGCACTTGCCGTTTCGGCGGAGCCAGCGACCAATCCGGCCGCCAGCATCGCCCCCCAGAACCACTTCGCCATCTCAGAAACCTCCGTGTGGGTCGCTCGCTTTGCACGAGCCGACCGGGTCCACCGTCCCATCCCATCGAAGAGGTTAGGGCGCGAAGCACCGCTTGGGAAGATCGATCGGCTCCCTTCACCACCCGAACGGGCCGTACCCGTAGTAGCCGTTTCCGTAGCCGAACTGGCCGGGGTAGTACGTCGGCACGGTTCCGCTGTGGTAGCTGAACGAGTAACCGGGGGCGTGCGTGTAATAGCGGTACGGATACCCGAGACCGCCGATCTGTCCCAGAGAATCCCACGACCCCCAGCCGGAACCCCAGCCGCCGTAGTAGGCGGGAGGCGCGTAGATCGGCGGGTAATACGTCGTGGCGGTGACGACGGTCTGCGAGACCGGCGCAAACCCGTAGCCGAAGCCGGGATAGCCATCCCCGTAGCCGCCGAATCCGTACCCGCCGTAGAAGCCGGCATAGGGATACCGGCCGTAGTAGAAGCCGCCGTGGGCGGTCGCTTCTGGTGCGGACGCGATCAGCATCCCGGCGGCGAACACCGCCGCAAACAGCGTTTTCATGGTCATTTTCTCCGACGACGGCGCGATGTCGATCAAGGCGTGATGATTTCGCAGCACCCATTATGGCGACCTGAACCGGGCGCGGAAAAGAGGCGAAACGGCGATCTTTGCCGTGCCCGACGTTGCCGGAATCAGGCATCCCACCGCGAGCCGCTTTTTCTATACTCGCTGATGCCGAACTCGCCGATGCCGACCCGGTCGGATGCCTCCGAGGAAACCAACGATGTCCGCTCGACTGCTGTGCGTTCTGGCTGTCGCGATCCCGTCGACGGCGTGCGCTCAAACTCGCGATACGTTCGAGCCGGCGCGGCATCGCATGGTCGATGAGTTCATCGCCGCCGAAGGCGTGAAGGACGAACGCGTGCTCGAGGCGATGCGCACCACGCCGCGGCACGAGTTCGTGCTGCCGGGTGAGTTGCGCAACGCCTACCACGACGCCGCGTTGCCGATCGGCAACGCTCAAACGATCAGCCCGCCCTTCGTGGTGGCGTACATGACCGAATCGATCGAACCTCAGCCCACCGACAAGGTCCTGGAGATCGGCACCGGCAGCGGTTATCAGGCCGCGGTGCTTTCGCCGCTCGTGAAGGACGTCTACACGATCGAGATCGTCGATGCGCTCGCCCGCGGCACCGAGAAGCGACTCAAGCGATTGCGTTACGACAACGTGCACGTGAAATCGGGCGACGGCTACCAAGGCTGGCCCGAGCACGCTCCGTTCGACAAGATCATCGTGACCTGTTCGCCGGAAAAAGTGCCGACCCCGCTCATCGAGCAACTCGCCGAAGGCGGCAAGCTGCTGATCCCGCTCGGCGAACGCTATCAGCAGGTCTTCTACCTCTTCGAGAAGCGCGACGGCCGCTTGAGCGCGAGCAAGCTCGTCCCCACGCTCTTCGTCCCCATGACCGGCGTCAGCGAGGAGCGACGCAGCGTGAAACCTGATCCGCTGCGACCGCAGATCGTGAACGGCGGGTTCGAAGAGGACTCGAACGACGACGGCCGGCCCGACGGATGGCACTACGTGCGTCAGGCGACGCTGATGGACGGTGATGCCGCCGGCGGACGCCGGTCTTTATCGATCGAGAACTCCGATGCCGGACGTCTCGCGCAGGGCCTGCAAGGCTTCGCCGTCGATGGACGCAAGATCGCGGCGCTGAACGTCTCGGCGGCGCTGCGCACGACGGACCTGAAACCCGGGCCGAACCGCAACGAACGCGCCGGTCTCGTCGTGCTGTTCTTCGATCAAAACCGGAGGACGATCGGCTCGGCGCTCGTTCCGCCGCCGCTCGACGCCCACGAATGGACGAGCCGCACGCGATTGATCCCGATCCCCGCTGCAACGCGCGAAGGCATCCTCGCCGTCACCCTCGGCGGAGGCACGGGCAAACTCGAAGTCGACGAAGTGTCGCTGATCGGCGTGCCGCGATAGCGGCTTCGGAGTGACGCGGTAGCGGCTAACGAGGGGCAGGCCAAGTCATATCCCGCGGCGAAGCCCGCAGTCCGCAGTCCGCGGACCGCCGGGCAAGACGTCTCGATGGCACCCTTTCCTTCAATCTGATTCTCGGTCAACTCACCTCACGAGACCCGCGTCACCTCACGAGACCCGCGTAATTCGCTTCGTCCGACGACGCCGGTGAGGCGAAGGTTCGTCCTGCGAGTTGCACGACGGCCCTGGTGCCGACGCCGACTTCGCTGATGAGGCGGATTTCCCCGCCCAGCGAATCGGCGATACTGCGGCAAATGGCGAGACCGAGTCCGCTGCCTCCGGTGCCGCGACCGCGCGAGGCGTCGCCTCGATAGAAGCGGTCGAAGACGCGCGGTAGCCGCTCCGGCGCGATGCCGCAACCGTTGTCTTCGACGACGATGGTCACCTGCCGGCCTTCGACGTCGAGCTGTACGCCGACCCGGCCGCCGGGCGGCGTGTGACGCAGCGCGTTATCGAGCAGATTGAGCAGCAATCGCCGCAGGCGATCGCGCGGCGCGACGACGATCGCGGGTGTCAGATCGTCACAACCGAGAGCGACCGACTTCGCGAGCGCCGAGAGCTGCAGTGACTCGCACAGTTCTTCGACGAGCGTGTCCAGGCGCACGTCCTCGACCGGCTCGATCTCCGAATCCGCGTCTTCGCGACACAGAAAGAGCAGCTGGTCGGTGAGACGCGAAAGTCGCCCGATCTCGTCGAGTTGGTCGTGAAGAACCTGCCGATAGCGCTCGGACGAAGCTTCGGATCGCAATGCGACTTCGGCACCGGTGCGCAACACGGCCAGCGGCGTTCGCAGCTCGTGCGCCGCATCGGCGGTGAAGCGACGGACTTCCGCGAAGGCCTGTTCGAGCCGGCCGATCATGGTGTTGAAAGCCCGCGCGAGCCTTCCGATCTCGTCGTTCGATTCCGGCTGCGGCACACGGCGGTGCAGGCCCGTCGCGGTGATCGACAACGCCGCCTGCGTTAGCCGGTCGACCGGAACCAGCGCGCGCCGCGACAACCAATAGCCTCCCGCCAGCGCCAGCAAAGCGGCGGCGGGACCGAGCGTCAGCAGCGTCGCGAGCAACCGGCTTCGGGCCTCGCGATACGAGGACATCGCGTCGCCGACGACGATCAGATACTCGCCGTCGGCGCGATGCACCCGCTCCGCCCGCACCCGATAGGACTTTCCGCCGGCCGAAGAGACGGTGGAAACGAATCGGGTCTCCGCAGACGCGAACGCGTCGGACCGCAGCAACGGGGTCGTCGCGGGCGGCGTGGCGAAGAAGACGTCGGCGTCCGCCTCGACGACCTGGATCAAGTAGAAGTCGTGGTCGGCGAAGTTCTTGTCAAGCTCGCGCGGGACGTCGGCCGATTTCGCGTGCCGAACTATCGCGACGACTTCCGCGATCTCCTCTTCGAGCGCCCGATCGACTTCGCCGAGCAGCGATGTGCTGAACACGACGTAGACGCCGATGCTGAACGCGACCATGCTCGCGACGAGGCAAGCGGCGAACCAGATCGCGAATTGAACGCGTACGCCGAACCGATTCACGAATCACCTTCGAGCAGATAGCCTTCGCCTCGAACGGTCTGGATCACGTCGGGCCAGCCGCGCCGCGTCAGCTTGCGGCGCAGATGGTTGACGCTCACTTCGACCACATTGGTCGCGGTTCCGGGAGGCTCGTCCCAGACCTCGCGGAGCAACTCTTCGCGACCGACGGGCCGCCCGGTTTGGCGGGCGAGATAAGCGAGCAGCTCGCATTGCCGTGGCGTCAGTTCGAGCGTCGCGCCGTCACGATGCACGCATCGTCGCAGCAGGTCGATCTCGAGACGACCCGCTCTGATCGTCGTATGGTCCGACCCGCGCGCCCTGCGGAGCACGGCGCGCAGCCGCGCGAGAAGTTCGTCGAACGCGAAGGGCTTGACGAGGTAGTCGTCGGCTCCCGCGTCGAGACCGGCGACGCGATCGGGAACGGAATCGCGAGCCGTGACGACGAGCGCCGGCAGCTTCGGATTCGACGCCCGCAGGTCTCGCAACAGCGCCAGCCCGTCGCCGTCGGGAAGCATGCGATCGAGGATCGCGGCGTCGATGGTCTCGGTCGCGCAGAGCCGCCGCGCCTGCTCGCCGCTGCCGGCGGGATAGACGGCGTACCGTTCGGCGCGCAGGCCTCGCGCCAGATCGCGGAGCAGCCGCGGTTCGTCTTCCACGACGAGCACCGCGCCGCGTGAAATCCCTTCGGACAGGCTCATGACGGTGGACGGAACGTGAACGTGGACGGAACGTGAACGTGAACGTGAACGTGAACGTGTCGAACCGCGGAATGAAAATGCTCGATCTTCCTGTTCGATCTTCCTCGTTCGCGAGGCCGAGGAAAAGCCCGCCGCATCGACGATGAAATCCTTTTTAGCCTCTTGGAGACGAGCTTGTTGATCCGCGTGCGGCCGTTATAGTGCGCGAAGCGATCGCCGACCGATCGCCATGTCGTACGTTTTGAGGAAATACGATGCGCCACCACAAGAACCCGCGTCGCCGCGGCGGATTCACGCTGATCGAGTTGCTCGTCGTGATCGCGATCATCGCGATCTTAATTGCCCTGTTGCTGCCCGCGGTGCAGCAGGCGCGGGAGGCGGCAAGGCGCATTCAGTGCAAGAACAACCTGAAGCAGGTCGGTCTTGCGCTGCACAACTACGCCGACACCCACGGCGGCTTTCCGCCGGTGTCGGTGATGCCGCTCGGCCAGACATTCCAGCCCTGGTCGGGTCATGCGCGGCTGCTGCCGTTCATCGAGCAGGCGAACCTCGCGAACCTCATCGATTGGGACGTCAGCCCCGAGTTCACGTCGAATCCGATCGCCGCGAAGACCCGCGTGGCCATCTATATGTGCCCGAGCGAGATCAACGATCGCGAGCGAGTGACGCCGACGCTGATCCACTATCCGCTCAACTATTCCTTCAACGAAGGCACCTGGTTCATCTACGACCCCGTGAGCGGTCGCGTCGGCGATGGCGCCTTCCATCCGAACAAGGCCTTCCGGCCGGCCGACATCACCGACGGCCTGTCGAATACGCTCGCCGCGGCCGAGAACAAGGCCTATCAGCCGAACATCTGGGACACGGGATCGCCCGCGACGCTCGGCGTCGCACCGCCTGCGAAGCCGGCCGACCTCGCCCCCTACTACGGCGGAACCTTCGACAGCAACGGGCACACCGAATGGGTCGAGGGCGACGTACATGAGACCGGCTTCACGACGACCTTCACGCCGAACACCAAAGTGCCTTACGACAACGCCGGCGTGATCTACGACATCGATCTGACCTCAATTCGCGACGGCGAGTCCGCGACGGCTCCGACCTACGCCG
Organism: Planctomycetaceae bacterium; assembly: GCA_013813775.1. Taxonomy (GTDB): domain Bacteria; phylum Planctomycetota; class Planctomycetia; order Planctomycetales; family Planctomycetaceae; genus JACCRE01. Next base: position 939 of record JACCRE010000092.1, on the reverse strand, counting down.
CCGTGACGGCACGCAGCTATCATGCTGGTCTCGTCAACGCCTTGTCGCTCGACGGCTCGGTGCGCAGCGTGAGCGAAAACATCGACCTGGGCCTGTGGCGCGCCGCCGGCACCCGTTCGGGCGGCGAAGCGAATTCGATTCCATAGCGGCGAGCGGCGGGCAGGAGCCCGCCGAGAATGCGAGTTGAACCCATGATCCCGATACTCCGGCGATCACGAGCCACGCCGATATGCGACACCCGAAACGGTCGCATGCTGCTGATCGCGCTGATTCCGTTGCTGCTGATCGTGGCTGGCATCGGCGTCTGGTTGTTGATTTCACGGCCACCCGCGCAACCGGGAGTCGATGAAGGCCGCGTCGTCGCCGACGCCTTCCTCGCCTCGATCCGCGACGGCAGGCCCGACGACGCCTGGCAATCCACGACGGCGGAGTTCAAGAGTGCCGAGGGCCGCGAAGTCTTTCGCAAGCGCGTCGCCAAGATGCCGGTTTTGAAGTCTCCTCTGGAGTTCGTCTCGATGCAGACCGTCGAGGTCGGTGATCAGTCGCGCGGCGAGTTCCTGTATCGCTCGTCGCAAGGCGAGACGGCCGGAAAGACGGTTCGACTGCTCGTCGGCAACGAATACGGCGCATGGAAGGTCGATCGCCTGACGACGGAGTGAAGTAAGTAGGAGCCGTCGCGAACCAGTCGCGCGCACGCCTCGTCGTAGACGCCGTCGCCTCGCTTTGTGACGAGTTCGGCGCATCGCCCCCGCCCGAAATCATCTCCGCAATTGGCGGATAGCCCTCAGCTTTCTTTCATTCTGTCTCCTGACTTCTGTCTCCTTTCTTCTCCCCTCCTCCGTTCTCCCGTCCTTCCCTTCTCTTTCCCTCCAAGGAAAGAGTGGAGCGCGCTCCCCTGTCCCGCCCGTTTCGACGCGGCGACACCGGCCCTTGCCGGTC
>JACCRE010000078.1 GCA_013813775.1 Planctomycetaceae bacterium | reverse complement strand
AAGCTTGTTTCAATCTGGGAAGACTTTTGCTGTAAAAGATTTCGGCGTAACTCATTGGCTACCAACAAAACGCGTGGAAGCCAATTCCCTTCCAAGTCAGCCTATCTTGAAACACTCGATAGCCCTGGAGCCAACTCGCCGGTCACTTCACATTCGGCGGATCCGTCGCTACACTTCCCCGTTCGCCCCGCACAAAATACGTGAAATTCTCAGAGAGACGGATTAGGCCGATGGCGGCACCGAACAAAGCCAACCTCAAAAAGCTCAGAAAAAAGCGGGCTCGGCTCAAAAAGAAGCTGAAGTGCCGCTTTACGGGCAACGGTGAAATTCCGCGTCCCGTCTATGTGGACTACAAAGACATCAAGCTGCTCAAGCAACTCGTCGACCGCGAAGGCCGCATCTTGCCGAAACGCCGCACCGGCACGAGTGCCCTGTATCAGCGAGCCGTCCGTGAGGCGGTTCTGCGCGCCCGGTTCATCGGCCTGATGCCCTACGTCGCCGAAGAATAAGCGGTTACGCCCGCAAACGATTTGAAGGCCCTGCGGTTCGTCCGCCGGGCTTTTTTTACGCGTGAAATGATGCAGAGATGTCGTCCGAGCGATCTCGGATGACGAACTTTACTCCGCCCGGCCCATTTTGCCTTCGAACGATTGGATTTCGTCGCGGAGGCGTGCCGCCGTCTCGTAAGCTTCCTGCTCGACGGCCGTGGCGAGATCGCGTCTCAGGCGAATGAGATCGTAGTGCTGCCGGCTGCCGGCCGGCGTGCTCTTCGGGATCTTGCCGGTGTGCTCGGTCTCGCCGTGGATGTTCTCCAGCAGCGGCAGCAGTTGCTCGCGAAACACATCGTAATCGAGCGGACAGCCGAAGCGTCCGTGCTCGCGAAACTCGCGAAACGTGATTCCGCAGTTCGGGCAGGAGACGTCGTCGGCGAGTTTGGCCTCGGCATCATCGGCGAGATCCTGGATCGCCTGTGGTACTCCGGAGTCATCCTCGGCGACGGGATTGTCGAGCCGGGTCATGTATTCGTGGAAGTGCTCTTCGCAGAAGTGAAGTTCTTTCTTAACTTCACCTTCGCGGACCTCGGTGATGTGGTAAACCGCCGGCTTGGGGCAGGCGTGGCATTTTTTCATAGGGTGATTCCGGCTGAGTGGCCGCTGGCCAGTCGAGCTTTAGCGTATTTTATCCTCGGCGACGGGGAAAGACGGGACGCGACTTTCCGAGGCGGGGATTTTCCCCCTCTTCCGTGTTTGCGGCTTCTGCTCGGGGATCGACCGAGCCAGCCAAGCTCTCTTCAATTGGTTCGTCCGTCGAGTCGATCACCTTCTTGACGGTCCGATCGGTGCGGACCACGCGAGGGGCGGACTACGACCAGCATCAGGGACGGTTCGGCGGTTAGGGCGGGCACATGATCGATTTGAAGAGCTGCTGCGGACTCTGGGTTTTGGCATCGACGGCGTTCGTCGTGGGTGCGGCGCGACCGCCGGTCGAGGCCGCGAGGCCGAAGACGCCGGTGGAAGCCGCGCGGCCCGTCGAGGTCGGCACGAATTCCGGCGGACCGGATTCGCCACGCGAGGACGGTGCTCCCGCTCCTGCCGCGGAAACGGTCAAAACCGACGGCAAGGCGGGCCAAACCCCCAAGAGCCGCCTGTGGCCGGAAGGTCGCCCCGGAACGGACGCTCCAAGACGACTAACGCCTGACGTCGCCGGCGGCAAATCTCCGACGCCGCTCTCGCCGGCCCCCGTGCCGCCAACGATCGCTCGACCGACCGATCCTCTCGATCTGCGGGTCGACGAAGCAATCGACGTAACCGCCCGGCGCGTGCTGTCGGTGGATGTCCACACGCCTTGGCAGATCGGCCACGGCATGCTGGCCTTCCGCAAGGATTACGTGCTTCGCAAAGGCGGCGAGAAGATCAGCGCGTACGACTGGGTCGCTACGAACCCTGTCTTCACGTCGCGAATCGTCGATGAGAGGGGCAACGTCCAGACGAAGCAGATTCCCTGGTTCTATCTCACGAAATACGGCGCCCGGCCGCAGAAGTACACGGGGCAGAAATATGAGTTCGAGGGGCACCCGAATCAGTTCCTGGCCTTCTTCGCGCTGGCCCGCATTCCGCTCGATTTCGAGTTCGACATCCAGGGCAGGAAGATCACCTTCGGCCAGATGTTGCACAACGCCAAGATGGAGATCAGCGACCGCGAGGAGGTGACGTGGGATTTGTGGGCCTTCGCCTACTACTTCGACATGAACGAACGCTGGGTCAACGCGACGGGCGAGCCTTGGAGCATGGAACGCCTCGTGCAGACGACCTTGAAGCAGTTCAGCGCCACGAAATCCCCCTGCGGCGGATGCCACGCACTCTTCGCTCTCGCGAGTGCCCGTAACGCCTATCTTCAGGCCGGAAACCGCCTTTCGGGTGTGTGGACGCAGGCTCACATGCATCTTGAGCAACATATCGCCCTCGCGAAAAAGCAGCAGAACTCCGACGGATCGTTCTCGTCGAAGTACTTCATCGGACCGCAGTATTCCGACGAGCCCAGCAAGCGCATTTCGACATCGGGACACACGCTCGAGTTCCTGATGATGTCGTTGCAGCAGAGCCAACTGCGCGAGCCGTGGGTCCGCAACGCCGTCGCCGCAGTGTCGCGGGATTTGATCCAGTACCAGAAAGATCCGCTCGAAGTCGGCGGCATGTACCACGCGGTGCATGCTCTGGTGCTCTACCGCGAACGGACCCGCCCGGAACTCGTCGCCCAGTCTCGTGAAGTCACGCCGGCCTCCGCCCAGGCGGAACCGACGAAGACGGAAACGAAGTGAGCGGCCGTCACCGATGTCGGTGACCTGCCAAGGAGCCAATCGGAGCCGCGCCCGTCAGGAAGCGGTCAGGCGCAACGGACGCTTGAATCGCTTCCAACAGGCGCGGCTGAACGTTTGGCCGGAGTCGGAACCGTCTCACGAGCGGTTGTCAGCGGGTCGAGGGTGCCTACAATCGTTGGAGCGGTTTCCCGCACCGACCGATCGCTCGGCGGCCCGTTCGCCGAGTCCCGCCTTCTGATAGACGCCACCATGTCGGAACTCCTGTCGGACGTTCTCAACCTTGCGCAGGCCCAGAGTGCGTTCGACGCTCCGCGAGTTCTGCCGGACGTGACGGCGGATTCGGTCGCCGCGGTGCGACGCACGCTTGATCGTGTCGGAATGTCGGGCATTGAACTCGTGCTTCGCCGCACCGACTCCGACGGTGTCGCCGTGCGGGTTCCGGCGCGAGCCGAGGCTGCGGTCAGCCTCGACGACGCCGAGGCGAAGGGCATTCACATGTCGCGACTTTTCCTGCGATTGCAGGAAGAGTTCGATCGACGTGATTTCGGTCCCGCCGCCGTCGAAGACGTGCTTGCGGGATTCATCAAATCGCACCACGAGATCAGCCGATCTGCGTTTCTCGCGGTCGATTTCGAGCACCTTGTTCGCCGGCCCAGCCTGCTTTCCGACCTCTCCGGCTGGCGAAGCTATCCGGTGCGGATCGAGGCGACGGGTGATGCGGTCGAGACGACGCACGTCCTGCGGGTCCGGCTCACCTATTCCAGCACCTGCCCATGCTCTGCCGCGCTTTCGCGACAGCTCGTCCAAGAGCGATTCTCACAAGCTTTCGGGGAGCGTACGACGGTTCCGGTCGGTGACGTCGCCGCCTGGCTCGGTACGCAGCAGGCGATCGCCGCCTTGCCGCACAGCCAGCGCAGTCATGCGGATGTCGCCGTGCGGCTCAACCGAATCGGCGACGAGTACCCCGTCGATCGGATCATCGAAGTCTGCGAAGCTGCACTCGGAACCGCCGTCCAAACGGCCGTCAAAAGGGTGGACGAGCAGGAGTTCGCGCGCCGCAATGCCGAGCAGTTGATGTTCTGTGAAGACGCCGCCCGGCTGCTCGCCGAGGCACTCGATGACGTCGGCGACGTCGACGACTATCACGTTCGTGTCCGGCACCTCGAAAGCCTGCACCCTCACGATGCGGTCGCCGTCGTGACCAAGGGCGTCGAAGCGGGCTTCCGGGCCTGAAGCCGGTTGGTCGGAGCTGCGATCGACCGGTCATTGATCTCAAGCACGCTCGCCTTCGGACGCCTTCGCCGCTGCGATCTTTGGGGCAAGGACGGGGTCGTTTTTCACCCGTCGCAGGCTCAGCAGAAAGTGAGCCAGCCGCACGACCGAGCGACAGCCATAGGCCCAGACGAATCCCAAGGCCCAGCCCGCGAGGACGTCGGTCGGGTAATGCACGCCGAGAAACACGCGCGTCGAGCCGATGAGTAGCGTCAGCGCGACGGCGATGCCCATCACATAAGCCTTCAGCCTCCAATTGGGTGCTGACTCGGTGAGCATCGCGCCGAGAGTGAGATAGACGATCGCCGAAGCCGTTGCGTGTCCGCTCGGAAAGCTTCCGCTGCTGACGGTCACCAGGATGTGCGGAACGAGTTGCGGCCTCGGCCGATCGAACACGTCTTTCAAGGCGAAAGTCACGATCGTGCCCCCCACCACGGCCAGGCACGTGAACAGGCTCAAGTCGTGGCGACCGCAGAGAGTGAGGTACAGGCAGACGATCGCGGTCAGCAGCATCAGGACCGTCTCGCCGCCGAGCGCTGTGATGTCGCGCAGCGACTGCTCGAACCACGCGGGACCGATAAGCTCGTTCGGGCGCTCCGGCTCGCGCAGAGCCTTCAAGACCGCTTCATCGAACTGCTGAGTTCCCTGCTCGTCGATGGCGTCGGCCAATTCAGCGAAGCCCCACAATCCCAGCGAGATCGCCAGCGCCGTCAGAAAGAGCGGCTGGCGAAGCGCGCGAAGGATCGCGGCGAGCGAAAGATGCCGCTTGACGAACGGGTGATGAAGCAGGCGGCGCATCGCGAAGCGGGTTGAGAGTTGATGGTTGAGGATCGAATTGATTCAGAGCATATCCACCCTGACCCCCTGCCCGTGATCCCCGGACGCCTCATTCATCCGCGTCGCTGAGCACGACCTGATTGATGCGAATGCCGAGTGATCGAATCTTGTTCCTTAAGCTGCCTCGCGTGATCCCGAGCGTCCGGGCAGCCTGTGACTGATTGCCTTCGGTCTCTTCGAGAACGCGGGTGATCAAATAACGTTCCATCCTTTCGAGCGATTCGGCGTAGAGCTCCTCGGTGCCGCTCGAGATCCGCCGTTCGATGAACGGTCGCAGGTCGGATTCGGCCGAGTCCTCGTGGGAATCAGCCGCAGCGCCGCCGGGGCGGTGTCCGCCGCGAACTTCGGTCGGCAGATCCTTCAGGACGATGACGGGGCCCGCGGAATTGAGAATCGCCTTCCGGACCACGCTTTGGAGTTCACGAACGTTGCCGGGCCAGTCGTAATGTTGCAGCAAATCGACGGCTTCCGGGGCCATGCCCTCGATTTCCGGATGACCGAGCTCGTTCTTGAACCTCGCGAGGCAGTATTCGATGAGCAACAGGATGTCTTCCCGTCGTTCCCGCAGCGGCGGAATATGAACCGTGAAGACGTTCAACCGATAGAACAGATCGGCTCGGAACGTCCCCTCTTCGACCATCTCTTCGAGCGGGCGGTTGGTCGCGGCGATGATGCGAACGTCGGTCTGGATCGTCTGGTTGCCGCCGACTCGCTCGAACTGTTGTTGTTGAAGCAATCGCAGCATCTTGCTTTGCAGCAGGGGCGAAGTGTCGCCGACTTCGTCGAGGAAAATCGTGCCGCCCGAGCATTGCTCGAACTTTCCGATGCGGCGGCTGTCGGCCCCCGTGAACGCACCTTTCTCGTGGCCGAAAAGTTCGCTTTCGAGCAGCGAATCGGCGATCGCGGCGCAGTTGACCGCCATGAACGGGCCTTGCGAGCGACCGCTGTGCTGGTAGATCGCGCGGGCAACGAGTTCCTTGCCGGTCCCGCTTTCGCCGCGAATCAGGACCGTGACGTCTTGCGGGGCGACTCGCCCGATCGCCTTATAGACCTCGAGTGCGGAGTCGGAACGCCCCACGAACATGTCTCCGCCGCCGGCGACCAGATCGCCAGCCGCGAGACCGACGGGCACCTGCATACGGTGCCGGGTGTCCAGCGCCGAACGGACGAGTTCCTTGAGCTTCGGGAGATTCAGCGGCTTCAACAGGTAGTCAAAGGCCCCGAGCTTCATCGCCTCGATGGCCGTGTCGCTGGAACCTCCGGCCGTGATGAAAATCACCGGCAACTTGGGATCGACGGCGTGAATCTCGCGGAAGACCTCCAACCCCGAGATGTTCGGCAGCACGATGTCGAGCAGGACCGTGTCCGGCTTCGAACCGCGGACGAGTTCAACGCCTTCGGCCGCGGTCTGGGCACTAATGACTTCGACATTCTCATTCTCAAACGCCCGCGTCACCATGTGCGAGACGGTGCGGTTATCATCGACCACAAGCAATACTGGCATGGAGCGATCCAACTCGGCAGTCGGTCAAAAAACGTCCTACTTGGTCATTTTCGCACCAGCGCGTCGTAACGCAACCTCAGTCAACAAGTTAGGAAATCCCCCGGGGGGATTCCGGGAGGGATTGGCCCGAAATGTCCGTAGAAAATGACTCTTCCGGTGGGTTGTCGACGACCAGCGAACTCAAAGCACGTGAGCGGACACACAGCGAGAAAGACGCCGGAGTGGCGAATGGGCGATAGGGTGGCAAGTGCCGGCGCAGCCCGTTCCGATGGCGGGTCGCCCTGCGCGTTTCCAAGCGTCTTCCTCAACAGTGCGTTCGTCTGTGCGACGGTCGTCAAAAAAAGATCGGGATCCCGGAACCGCTCGGCGCGACGACGTGGCAGTCAATCGTCGTACCGGCCGGTTCAGATGCGTGTGAAAGCTTGGCGGTCCACAAACCGGCGGCCGAGCCTAGTGCTTTGTCACCTCTAAAAAGTCGGGTTGGAGGATTGGAGGGAATCGGTGATGCTGCGTGGCACAAGGAGGTGTTCCATGCAGAAGAAGTACGTTGTGCGGCTGACGGATCAGGAACGCAACGAGTTGCTGACTGTGATCAGGAAGCTCAAGGGAACCAGCCAGAAGGTGCGGCGGGCGCAGGTACTGCTGAAGGCCGATGCCGACGGCCCGAATT
>JACCRE010000075.1 GCA_013813775.1 Planctomycetaceae bacterium | reverse complement strand
CCTTCTTCTCCCCCTCTCCCCGATCTCCCCCCCTCGACAAACTATGGCAAGAAACCCTTCTCCCGTAGCTCCTGAATATTCCCCGGTGCGCTCTCGACGGCCTTCTCGACGGCGTACTTGATGAGCGCGAGGCCGCCGAGGCCGTGCGGGGCCGACAGGATCGCCATGCGGTCTTCGTCTTCGGCGTCGAGTCGCTTGCGGAGCCGCGACACGACTTCTTCGACGCTGTCGGAGACGAGATCGGTGGCCCCGCTGCGGTTGGCGAACTTCAGGTGCGGAAAGCTCATGCCCCGCGCGAGCAGGAACTGGGCCATGTCGCCTTCGTCCTGCTCGAAGAAGCCGCGGAACTCGGGTTCGACGTTGTCGGGCGTCAGGATCGCCGGGCGCGTGATCGACACTTCGCCTTTCGTCACGCCGACGGGCTCGCCGGCGGTCTCCGCGGCGACGACGAGGTAATACGGCAGTTCCGTCTGGCCGAAGGTGAAGAGTGAATAGGGGATCGAGCGCTCGATCCGCACCGCGTTCCACATTCGACGAAACTGTTCAGGACCGTGCATGGCGTGAGAAGCGAGGAGCGAGAATTGAGGAGTGAGAAGACGATCGGGCTGGCGTCGCAACAACCACCCCTCTCCCTGGGGAGAGGGGTGGTGGGTGAGGGGAGTGCTGACGCTTTACTTGTGCTTGATTCATTGATCGATGGCGGGAGAATTGGCTGCGGCCTGATGGATGCCGCCGCCGCTCCGCCCCTCACCCCTGCCTCTCTCCCGAGGGAGAGGGGTTTCATACACAGTCCACCCTACAAAATGAACTGGCTCAGGTCTTCGTCTTTGGCGATGTCGGCGAGGCGCCCGCGAACGAACTTCGAATCGATTGTGACCTTACCGGCGGTATCGGGAGCTTGGAAACTGATCTCTTCCAGAAGTTTCTCGAGGATCGTATAGAGCCGACGGGCGCCGATGTTCTGCGTGCTCTGATTGACGCGGTGAGCGATGTCGGCAAGTTCGGCGAGGCCGTCATTCGTGAATGAAAGTTCGACGCCGTCTTCGGCGAGCAGATCGCGATACTGCTTCGTGAGCGCGGCTTTCGGTTCGGTGAGAATCCGCAGAAAGTCGTCGCGAGTGAGGTCGGTGAGTTCCACGCGAATCGGAAAGCGGCCCTGCAATTCGGGCATCAGGTCGCTCGGTTTACTTTTGTGGAAGGCGCCCGCCGCGATGAACAGGATATGGTCGGTGCGGACCTGGCCGTAGCGGGTTTGCACCGTCGTGCCTTCCACGATCGGCAGCAAGTCCCGTTGCACGCCCTGGCGTGAGACGTCGGGCCCTTTGCCGCCGTCGGGGCCGCAGACTTTGTCGATCTCATCGATGAAGACCATGCCGCTCGACTCGGCTTTATGCACGGCTTCTTCATGGATCGCATCCTTATCCATGAGGGCTTCGATTTCCTGCTCGACGAGAATCTCACGGGCTTCGCGAACGGTCACGCTGCGACGCCGGTGCTGCTTCGGAATGATCTTCTCGAACATGCTTTGGAAGTCGACGTCCATCTGCTCCATGCCGACGTTCGACAGCACCTGCACGGGCCCGTGCTTCTGCTCGACCGTCAACTCGACCTTCCGCTCCTCAAGCTTGCCGCCACGAAGCATCTCGCGAAACTTGTCTCGTGTCTTCGATTTTGGAGTGCCTCCTCCGTCGGAAATCGCGCCGTCGATTTCCTGTCCCCCGCTCTCCCGATCCCCCGTTTCCCCCTCTTCCCCACCGACACCCGGCAACAGCAAATCGAGCAGCCGCTCCTCCGTCCGCTGCTTCGCTTTCTCTTCGACGTCGATTCGCTTGGCCCGCGTCACCAGCGTGATCGAGGCTTCGACAAGGTCGCGGATCATGCTTTCGACGTCGCGGCCGTAATAGCCGACTTCGGTGTACTTCGTGGCTTCGATCTTGACGAAGGGCGCCCGCACGATGCCAGCCAGCCGCCGCGTGATCTCGGTCTTGCCGACGCCTGTCGGCCCGATCATGAGGATGTTTTTCGGCGTGACGTCCTTTCGCACCTCGGGGTCGAGCCGGTTCCACCGCCAGCGGTTGCGCAGCGCGACCGCCACCGCGCGCTTCGCGGCGTCCTGACCGATAATATGGCGATCGAGTTCGGCGACGATCTGCCGCGGCGTGAGATCGTCGAGTGACTCCGTTTCCGAAGAGACCCGCGATAAGGCGGTAGAGTTTGACATTGAGTGATGAACTGTGACTGTCAAAGCCGAGCCAAATCGGAACTTAGAAAAAGCGAACCACCAAGAGCACGAAGATCACAAAGAGTCTCTAACGAAGGCCCTTCCCGGAGGGGGAGGGAGGTCATATGAGAACCTCAAGACGCTTTCATGCCTTCTCGCTTCCTTGAATCCAGAACTTCGTGGTGCTCTTTGTGATCTTCGCGGTTCATCTTCACGGATTCAATTGCGGTCCGGCTCGCCGTCAGCGACACGGAAGTTCCTCGACGATCAGATTCTCGTTCGTATACACGTCGATTTCGGCGGCGATGGAGAGAGCCTTGCGGACGATCTCGCCGGGAGGCAGATCGGTGTTGCGCATCAGAGCCTTGGCCGCCGCGGCGGCGTATTGGCCGCCCGATCCGATGCCGATCACGCCGTCGGTGGGCAACACGACGTCGCCGGTGCCGGAGACGAGCAGGCTCGTGTCCTCGTTGACCACGACGAGCATCGCCTCGAGCCGTCGCAACGCGCGGTCGGTGCGCCACTCCCGCGCCAATTCGGTCGCGGCACGCGCGAGGTTGGCGGGAAAGTCCTTGACCTTGGCCTCGAAGCGTTCCAGCAGCGCGAATGCGTCGGCCGTCGAACCCGCGAAGCCGCACAGCACTTTCCCGTCGGAGAGCTTGCGGATCTTCCGCGTGTCGGCCTTCATCACCGTGTTGTTGAAGGTGACCTGACCGTCGCCGCCGATCGCGACGCCCGCGGCCGTCCGCACGGTGAGGATGGTCGTCGATCGCCAAAGCGGTTCGCGCATCGTGGGGCGTACAGGTGCCGGGTGTCGAAAGTCTGTCGGTGGCGGGGATTCTGACGGTTCCGCGGGTTTCTCTGCGGGAAGGCCGCCGAAAGGGCCGAACCGAATCTTACGACAGCGATCCGCGCCCGGCGAGGGCACGGGCGTCAATCGGTCACGATCGGAACGTTCGGAGACGAACCTTTTTGCTGCTCAATCAGGATGCCTAACTCCGACCGCGACAGGCGACTCACGAATCCCTTTCCCCTCTCCCTGGGGAGAGGGGAAAGGGACGAAGGGCTGCCCTGCCGCGCACGTCTGTGTGCTGTACAGCTTCGGCGATCCGACTCGCCGACGGACGCATGCGGCGCGGGGTGCCAACCCGCTCCCCTCACCCCCGGCCCCTCTCCCCAGGGAGAGGGGGGATTTGTGTAATCCACGTTATGCCCGTTACACCCTTCGACGCCGCGAGCATCGCCGCCGCTTGTGCCCCGCGCCTCGCCGATCTCACCAACTCCCTCGAACGCTGCTTCGAGGGCATCGGAGTTCTGGAGCCAGGCGAATCGCGAGCATGGGAGACGCCGCCCGAGGCCTTCTTCGGCGCCGGAATCGTCATCCGCATCGAAACCGGCGGCGGCACGATCCTGGGACTGCTCCCCGCCTCATTTCCGCTGCCCGAATGGCATCTGGAGCCGAACGAAGCCGAACAGGCGCGGCTCGCCACGCTGGCGCTCGAATGGGGGGAACATCTCGCACCGGCGGAGGTCGCAATCGAGCGAACACGAGCTGAACCGATCGACGATTTGATCGCATCGGTCACGCCGGTTGCCAACGACTCCTCGTGCCTCGTCTCTCTCAATCCCGAAGGCTGCGAAGGCGACACGCTGCGCACGATTTACGTGCTCGCGTGTCCGGCGAGGAAGGAGGGGGCACCGAAGCCGGCCCCGACGACGCGACCGGATTCTCCGCCTCACGCCACCGAGTCGCCAAAGCCAATGGCGCCAACCAAATCATGGCGCGAACCGAGTCCGGACGACCCGCGGCGGGCGCGACTCAATCGCGTGCTGAACGTGCCGGTGCAGGTCGCCGTGCGGCTCGCCGAAAAGAGAATCGAGCTCGATCAGCTTCTGACTCTCGGGCCGGGTTCGCTGATCTCGTTCGACAAGAACTGCGAAGACCTGCTCGACCTGTACGTGAACAATCGGCTCTTCGGCCGGGGCGAAGCCGTCAAGATCGGCGAGCACTTCGGCCTCAAGATCGACGAAGTCGGTTCGGTGAAACGCCGGGAGGAACGGGTGTTTTAGTTGAGAGTTCAGAGGCGAGAGGCCAGAGTGGTGGGAACGGCACGGAAGGCGAACCTTTCTCTCGCCTCTGGCCTCTTTCCTCTGGCCTCACCATGCTCTTCGTTCTCGATAACTACGACTCGTTCACTTACAACCTCGTGCAGCGGTTCGGGGAGATCGATCCGTCGCTCGACGTGGTCGTCGCGCGGAACGACCAGACGACGCTCGACGAGATCGCCGCGCTGAAGCCGGCGCGGATCGTCGTCTCGCCGGGGCCGTGTACGCCGGCGGAAGCGGGGTTGAGCAAAGACGTCATCGCGCACTTCGGACCGACGACGCCGGTGTTGGGCGTGTGCTTGGGCCATCAATGCCTGGCCGAGGTCTATGGAGCCAAAGTCGTGCGTGCCCCGCGGCTCATGCACGGCAAGACGAGCATGATTCGACACGACGGCAAGGGCGTGTTCGAGTCGCTTCCCGAACCGTTCGAGGCGACCCGCTATCACAGCCTGATCGTGCCCGCGGACACGCTGACGGACGACCTCGAAGCGACCGCCTGGGCCGCCGACGACGGCAGCGAGATCATGGGCCTTCGCCACCGCCGGTATCCGATCCACGGCGTGCAGTTCCACCCGGAAAGCTTCCTGACGACCGCCGGCATCGATTTGCTGAAGAACTTTCTGGCGCTGTAGGGCGGCGAGCGACGGCTTAAGCCTTTGCGGTATATGGAGCATTTCTCGGCCTTGAGTGCTTGCCCAACGCGGTGCATGCCACGCCGGTGGCTTCCCCCTTACGGCCGGCTTGCGCACTCGCGCTGTGGTTCACGCAGCTAGAACTGTAGAAAGTTCTTGACAACGCATTGGTAAACGTCTAGCGTCGTGATCTGCTCAAAAAACATTGCCAAGGATTGATCAGAACACAGCCAGGAGGGCTTCACTGTCTTGCGGAGTTTTCACAATGAACAACGCTTCTCGTTCGTCCAAGGGATCGTGGCGGTTGCGGATTGCGATTGCTCTCATGGCTTTCCTCCTGTCGGGATCTGCTGCGACGGCGGCGATCTGGTGGGCAGAGGTTGTAGATTTCGGAGCTGAAGTCCCAACAGATCAATACTACGCAACCTTATACGAGCAGGAGCCCTATCCCATGCCGCATTGGGTTCCCGTGGTGAGCCAGGTCCGTCGCAACATCCCGCATGTGAGCTCCACCGAGGTTTATCCGTCGTACTATCGACGCCGTTTCTATGGGGAATGGGAGGAAGATCTGTACGCAGGCACGAACTACATGGTCAAGATCGAGCGCAAGAGCGGTTCGACTTGGACCACCGTCGATACGATCTACTTTACTTACAACCCGTAGGGCGGGAGATTCCAGTGCGGGTGGATCGCAAAGGCGTGACAGTCGTTGAACTTCTGGTCGTGATCGCCGTCATCGTCTTGCTCCTGACGCTCACTGCTTCGGCGGTTCAACACGCTCGCGTCGCCGCAATGCGGGTGCAGTGCGTCAACAATCTGAAGCAAATCGGCGTGGCCTGTCATGACATCGCCGTTTCGCAGGGGACGTTTCCGACGGGTGCGATCGAAGAGCCCTACCATCAGATCAAACGGCAGATGTCCGGCACCTGGGCTGTGAATTTCAGTTGTCCTGCCGACTCCTGGAGCGGAGACAGACATTCCAGTCTGTCCTATCTCCTCAACTCCGGAACGAGCTTCCGAAGGAGAGATGATTACCGCAACGGATTTCAGTTGGCGGATCGTGCGCGACGGCTCGGAGAGTTCACAGACGGTCAATCTGTGACGGCGGCATTTTCGGAACGGCTTGCCGCCCCCTTTCTGTCCTACGACTCCTCGGTGCCTGAAAATCACCCGGAGCGATTCTTGTGGTGGACGTCGAAGGTCGTTCCTGCAAGCCCCGGGAACGAGCGGACATTCATCGAGGTTTGCCGCAATAACCGCGTCGCAGTCTTGCCGAAGTGGCAGTTCGTACCGGAAGCGAGCGGTATCGGCTACGACCATTTTTTGACGCCGAATCAACACGGCTGCTGGAACGGAAGCTTCGACGATGCCGACCGTCAGGAAGTCATCGTGCCGGCCAGCAGCCTGCATCAAGGCGGCGTCAACTTACTCTTCGTGGATGGCCACGTCGCCTTCGTCTCAGAGAACGTGGACTGGAACCTATGGCAGGCTTTGGGAACGGTGAGCGGCGGAGAGAGTGAGAACGTCGATTTCCAGTAAGAGAGCGGCACGGTCCTCCAGTTCTCTCTGACACGGAGCCTCATATATGCGTGCCTTGGCCGCTTTAGCGTGGACGTCTTGTATGATCGGGTGCGGCTCTTCCACCGAAGAACCGCGCGAATGGGTGCAAGACTTTGAAGTCTCGCAATCCGATTACACGCCAGTCCCGCAAACACTCAGCGCTCCGGCGGGATCGGCAATTGACCTGATCGTGAGCTTTAGACCTGGAACGCCGCGAACAAGTTCCTTGTCGGATCGCCAAGTAAGAAAACCGAACGAGTGGCGGTTGCGGGCGGAGGTGCTGGATTCCGGCGGAACGCAGACAGCCGTCGAGCCTATCGTCAGTCTTTACGGCGAATTACACCCGTTCGACCGCCGCGGTTCCGAGGTGCTTAATGTCGTTGGCGTCACCGATCGCGATGCGAAGGAGCTTCTTTGGCAATCGCCTAAACCGCCGTCAGCGACGGATGAAAAGCGATACCTCTGGGGCCATGTTCAGATTCCAAGCGAGCCAGGTGACCATCGACTGGTCGTTAGGTTGTACCCAACCGCTGATCCTCACCGGGACGGCGAACTCAACCCTGAGCTAGGCGCACCGGTCGATTTGTACGAGGTTCCACTCTTCGTCACAGAGACACAAGAGACGCGGACGCGAGTGTCGTCAAGACTTACTTATCACGCTAAGCAAGAGAAGGCTCCGAGTCGCTATCAAGCGACGGCCGCGGGCGGTGCTCGATAACACGGCCACTGTCGGGCGCGGCTACCCGATCCACGGCATTCCGGTTCCACACGGAAACCTCCCTGACGGTCGCGGCTCTGTGGCGGTCGATTGCGAATCGACCTGATTTCCATCTACCGTCGCGCTTCACCCGGCACGATCGGCGATGCGTCCGAGGTCGTGGTCGTCGCGTCGTCCTGCCGACGATCTTGATCTTGTCGCCGAAGATTTCTTTGAGGCGTCCCGACACGCCGGCCGTGTG
>JACCRE010000051.1 GCA_013813775.1 Planctomycetaceae bacterium | reverse complement strand
GTCGCCGACCACAACCGCGATCCCCGCCCCTTCGTCTGGACCGCCCAGGCCGACGACATCCTCGCAAAGGTCGCCCGCGCCCGGGCCGTCCTCGATAAGACACCATCCGTGTGAGACACTACACTAGCGTGGTTTTGACGTCGCGGTTAAGATTCTCTTTGTTCGGGCGACGTGGCGTCGACCGCTTTTTGCTGCGATCATTTTCAGTTTCCGTAAACTAGACCAAGCCGGTTCGGCTGACGACACTTCAGGCCGCTCGCCAGCCATTCAACCATGGAGAAAGTCATGGATGGTCCACTGTGATTGATGCGTCCGACGCCCAGAGCGGTGTCGCTCTCTACGATCCGCATGGGCCTGATGCTCCCGCCGCCTGGCTGGGCGGGAAGGGCCGCTACAGGAAGTGGATCATTTCGCACATGCCCGCCCACAAAATGTACGTGGAGCCGTTTGGCGGCATGGCGAACGTGTTGTTCGCGAAGGTGAGGGCTCCCGTCGAGATCTATAACGACCTTGATTCTCAGGTCGTCAACTTCTTTCGGGTGCTTCGGAACCGGGACCAACGGGCCGAACTCGAGGAGCTCTGCCGCCTCACGCACGAACGGCATTCAACATTCAACAAGAGGAGCGACGGTGACTATCTCAGCCGTACTTGGTCAAAACTCGGAGGAGCGGTCCTTCGACGACGAAGTCCGGAGCTTCATTCAGTTCGCCACGAAAGCCACACAAAGCTTTCCTGGCCCAACCCGCCGACTGCGGTTCACGCTGCGCCTGGACGAGTCCCTCGTTGTCGTGAAATGTTGGACGGACGGCACGCTTGACTCCGTCATCACGGTGCAGCCAGCTGACGATGGCGACGGCGGCAACTGACCCTTGCCCTCGATGTGGCCAGCCGGGATCGGCGTCTCGGTTCAAACTCACTTGCCCCGAGTAGCTTGCTTCCGCCACGATCACGGCCTTTCGTCAATGGCTAGGATCGAACTGTGGTAAAGCGGAAGAAGTCTCAATCCTCTCGCCGCTGTTCAGCGACCTCAGACCCGGCTGTCAAACAAGACGCCGTAGAGGGCCTCCGGTATCGGCATGCGAGGGGCAGCGAGCTGCTTCAAGAGTTCCCCGTCGGAGCTGAGCCTGGTGACCCCTGGCCGGCACGACCGCAGTACCACACCGGCGGTCTCTTCGACGCTCGCGCTATAGAGCAGGGGATTACCCTGCAAGAACTGCACCTTCGTCGGCGGTTCGCGTTCCTCTATACGATAAGAGAACTGGAGAGACTCTGCCGATATGAGAAGCCGCCTTCCTGGTCGGCGGTGAAATGGCTGCTACGCGTCAACGCTCGCGAAGAGCGACTTGAACTCGAGCGTAAGGCCGCCGAGAAGGGTTGGACGGTCGACGAGCTCAAGGCTGAGCTGCGTCGCCGAAAGAAGAGCACTCATGCCGGTGGGCGACCGCAGAAGCTGCCCAGGACGCTCACTGCCGGGCTCGAAGCCACAGCTGATGCGGTAGATCGGCTGGAAGTACTGCTGGATCACTTGATGACCGGCGACCGTGCCCTGGCCAGGAAGCAACGACCACAATCTCAGGATGCGAAACGGCGGCGGCAGGATCTTCTGTCAGCAGCGAAGGCCACCGTTGAAGCTCTCATCGAGCTGCGGAAACGAATTGACAGACAGCGTTCCTCATGAACCGTGACCTGGGCAGGCGACGTCGGTGGGAGAACAGCCATCGTCGGTGTTCCGTGTCTCCACCGCCGCACTGTAGGGATAGGTGAGTTTGTAAAATTCTGGGCAGTCCGGCCCGGGCCGTGTTATACGGTCTCCTCGATGCGGCTGAAGCGGCGGTGATCGCCGCTAGGATCGGGGCGACTCGAAGCGGAGGGACAGGATGACGGCTTTATTCGCCCCGGCGATTCCAGAACTGCTCATCGTCGCCACGATGGTTCTCATCGCGCTGACGACCGTCGCCGTGATCCTCTACGTTCTGACACGGCGAAAGCGATGACCGCACCTCCACGCCGTGGGGCTGGGTCTGCCCTGGAGCTTCCGCCACGGCCCCGGTTTCGCGAGCGGGAACATCTGGCCCAGATGCTGCCCCATCTGCCGCCGCCTTCGCTGGCGGCCGCCGACACAGTTGGGTGCGATCAAATTGTGCCGTGTAACCTTGAACGCCCAGGATGCGGCTCGGCAAAGCGTTCATGCTCTGCGGAAACTGGTACGCGGCTGCCACTCGCTCGCGGCCGGCTATCGTTGCCAGCCCTCGATCTTGAACACCTTCTCCATCATTTTCCGGTCTGGTGCACCAGAGTCTGGCGAAAACCAGATCTCGAAACGTGCGGCGTAAGGCTTGCCCCAGTCTCCTTCATAGATGGTGAAGGTTGTATTAGACGAAATCGACCGAACGCCTTGAACTGGTGACCCGGGCGATCGAGCGGGCGCATGCCGACGGAACCCTTTCGGCAAGCGAGCATGAAGCGTTCGCCGAAATCGTCGCGAAAGCCCGGGGGGAGAAATGGGAAGAAGCCGAGCACGCCTGCGCCGACTTTCAAGAGGCCCAGGTACGATGAGAGCGACGGAACCACCTCTCCGCGCCGCCTTGCAGCCTATTGCTCGAAACCTACCGTCAGCCCGTCTGCGGGCTTGCCCTTTTCAATCGTCACCCGTAAGGCCCGTTTCCAAGGTTCGTTCCGCCGGGCGAAGATCGCGAGGCGTTCTTCGAGCGGTCGGTCGCTGCCCCGCCAGTCGGCGGGCACCTCGCTGTCGCGCAGCGCGTCGCTACCGACCTTCAAACCGTATTCGCCGGGGTAGACGCTCGCGAACTCGAACGAGCCGTCGGGGCGCACGCGACTCACGTATTGCAATCCGATGTCGGAGAACAACACTGCGTACAGTGGCACGTCCGGCGTCTCCCCTTCCACGCGACCGCGAACCACCTCGCCAATCTTTGTCTCCAGGTTCACCTCTTTCCGTTCGTCTTTCGCGACAGCAATCGGCCCTTCCAGTGCGGCGACCCGCTCGGGCGTTTCGACGATCAAATACCACGCTTCATCTTGATAAGGGACCGTCAGGGAGTACCGACCGTTCTCGATGACCGCGCTTTGCTCGACATAGCCGTCGCCGGCGGTCGTGCGGCCACGAGTGATATATGCATTGACGGCATTCCCATTCTTCCGCGGCTTCCAGAGCCCGACCCGCCCGACTGCGAGCGGCGCACCGTCGTCGGTAACGACGCCGCTGATCCGCCGCCCGTTCTGCACCTCACCGGCAGGCAGCTTCCGCGTCATTTTCACCACGATGCTATCGATCGGCTGCAATTTGGTCACCGGAGGGGTGAACGCCTCGCCGTCGGCGTAGCCGGGAGCCGAAACCGCCAGGTGGTATGCCGTCGGGTAACCGTACTCGACCGAAAACTCCCCAGGCTTAGGTTGCTCGAACCGCGACAAGCGGCAGCCGTTCAGCACCGCCTCGCCGTCCGCCTTTCGCGTAAACGTGCAGAGAACGATCCGCGAGATCTCCACCGGCTCGCCGGTCTCGGCGTCGATCGCTGTGCCGGTGATGTGCGCCGCCCGTTGCAGCACGACTTCGAGCGCCGGCGACTTGACCGTGATCTTTTCCATCTGCTTGCGGTAGGTCTCGGCATCCCTATCGTCGATCCCCGACGCCGCGGCGACCTCGTAGTGCTCGAAGCCTTGGTCGTTCCGTTTCACGCCCCAATTGATGAACGTGAATCCGTCGACGTCCACCTGCAATCGCATGTCGTCCTCGTCCTTGAAGCCGTGCAGCACGAAGCGGCCCTCGGCGTCGGAAGTCGTTTCCGTCCCGCTGGCGTTGATCTTCGCCCCGGCGATCGATCGCCCTTCCGCATCGACGATGCGACCGTCAATCGGCTTCGACGCCAAGAGAATCAGATCGGGCAGCCGACCGTCGGCGTCGGCCGCGTTCACGACCCGCTCGTCGTGATACTTCGTCAGATATCCTTGCTTGCGGGCCGCGAAAACGGGCGCTCCGAGCGGCATCACCGGCGTGACGAACAGACCCTCGGCATCGGTCGTCACCTTTGATTCGCGTCCGATGGTCTCGACCGTATGGCCCATCACATAGCGATAGGTGACGCATTCGATGACTGCGCCCTCGATCGGATGCCCCACCGAATCAACCACGCGGCCCGTATAGCGCCGGCCGGGGTCGAGCACGATCTCGCCGAGGTCACGGTTCGTCCCAGGAAACAGCGTCAGACGCCGCGGATCGACGTAAGTCGCTCCGATCTTCGGCAGTTCGATCCGCAACGCCGGGCCGACGCGATGTAGTGGGCGGTCGGGCGGCTCGATGACCGTGAGCTTGAAACGCCCGTCCGCATCCGTTTTCGTCTCGCCGCGCGACGGGACATCGCCGAACTCGGGCAGCAAAACGGAGGCGTTCGGCACCGGCGAACCGTCCGGATGAATCACCCGGCCGGAGTAACTGCCGCTCTCACCCGCCCAAGCCCCGGCCGTCATCGCTAGAGTCGCCGCCAGACACCAAATCGCCTGCCGCATCGTCCGCTCCTTTGTGCTCTTCGTAAACCGCCGCTCATTCCGCAGCATCATTGCCCGGATGTGCGGGCAATGAAAACTTCACGGCCGTCGGCGATACTCCCTTCTTACCGATCACGATTCGTTCGGGATGCTCGAAGCCTTTGACCGCCAGATGAAACTCGATCTCAGATGCCGCCTCATTGACCTGGAAGTCGAAGCCATCTTCGCCGCCGTTTGTCTCAAACGTGAATGTGATTGTTCGGCCGTCACGGCTCAGAAATCCGCGATCTGGTGTCTTTGGAGGTTTGACCTTCCCCTTCTTGCCGACCTTCGGAGCGCGTATCTCAGGTCTCAGCAACGTCACCTTGCCACCTTTGACCCGAATCACACCGGTGAACGGTCGCGACTTCTCCTTCGTGCGAGTGCGAAGGTGCCACATGTCATCTTCCTGCCAAAGGTAGTACGTCGCCCGTTCCACGGATTGTGTGTACGCGGCGGGCGCTCCTACGGGATCAATGGCCGGAGCATCCGCTTCAGGCGGATCGGCAGCGAATGTCGTCTGGAGAAACAGACACAACAGCGAAGCGACGGCGAGACTCGATCGCATGGCCCGGCTTTCGAGGTGAGAGACCAGCGAGGCACGACCGCAGCCTCGCATCAAGGTGAGATTATCCTTGGCGATGGCGGAAAGCCATCAAAAAGCCTGAGGCGTTGTCGGCCAGGTTGCGGAGGTGCTTGGCGTTGAACCGCAGGATTGTGTGGAGGGCTTACCCCCCCAAAAAATCTCTCTCTATAGGGATTTTTTGCGGGACGAGTGCCCGCCTCTGACACCAGGGCCGGCGCATCAAAAGGTGGTTGCAACGTGAGTGGTGATGGTATCTTCCGGCGGTTGCGTCCGCGCGGTTCGTGGTCGGAGACCGCGGCGCGGGACAGGGCCGGGAGTGACGATCATGGACGAGCGGATCATGGACGAGGCGGGACGGGAGTACGTCGAGGGGTTGCGGCGGTGTCTGGCGGACCTGAAGGATCCCCGCGTCGAAGGACGCTGTGACCATCCGTTGCTCGACGTCGTGGCCGTCGCGCTGCTGGCGGTGATGTGCGGGGCGGAGGACTGGCCCGACGTCGAAGAGTTCGGCGAGTCGCGACGGGACTGGCTGAAGACCTTTCTGGAACTGCCCGGCGGCATCCCTTCGCACGACACGTTTCGACGGGTCTTCGGCCGGCTGGATCGCGGTCGGTTCGCCGCCGGCCTGTTCCTGTGGACGCAGGCCCTGCATGAGGCGACCGGCGGCAAGGTGATCGCCGTCGATGGGAAGGCTCTGCGGCGGTCGTTCGCCAGGAAGTCGGGCAAGGCGATGCTGCATCTGGTGACCGCCTGGGCCACGGAGACCCATCTGACGCTGGGCCAGGTGGCCTGCGAGGAGAAATCCAACGAGATCACCGCCATCCCCGAACTGCTCAAGCTGTTGAGCCTCAAAGGGAGCACCGTGACCATCGACGCCATGGGCTGCCAGAAGGAGATCGCCTCGCAAATCCGCGAGCAGAAGGGGCATTACCTCCTGGGCCTGAAGGGCAACCAGCCCACGCTGGAAGCCGCCGCCGCGGCGTATTTCGAAACGTGCCTGGAGACCG
>JACCRE010000265.1 GCA_013813775.1 Planctomycetaceae bacterium | reverse complement strand
CGGTTCTACCGGCCGCGCTCCGCGCATACGACAGCCCGCGGCTTAAGACGCTGCAAGGCGGAAACGTGCCGCCCCGGGGGCCTTTCGGTTGTCCCCGACGCCCAAAGCCGCGGGCTGTCGAATCGTTAGTTCGTTTTGCATGTTCGTTTTGCGGGGCCGCAGACGCGGCCGACTCAGCTTTTGCACCGAAAGCATACCACGGGTCGCGGCCGCGCCAAGCCCTCACCGCACGACTTCGCGGAACGACCTTGCCGGATGTTCTGGACGCCCGCCCGATCGGCCGCTAGTTTCGACGCCCGTTCCCCGAAACCTGCAAGATCAAGGGGCCGCGGATGGCCGCAGCGACCGTGCATTGCCCGCAGTGCGACAGCCGCCGGAAGATCAAAGAGAAATTGCCGGCGCGGTACTGGCGCTGCCGAAAATGCCAGACGCTCTACAAGGTTCCGCACTGCACCGTTCGCGAGCTGCGGAAACTGAAAGCCCGCGCCGCCGACGCCGGTGAGGCGCGGGGCTATGCCGTGAAGGGGGAGCGAATCATCGGTCGCGCGTTGAACGACGCTGACCGCGCGGCGATCGAACGACGGAAAGAGCTGCGCGCCGCAGGCAAGATCGTCGGCTGACCGTGCGGATATTTCGCGCGGAATGGAAAACTCGAAAGCGCCGGAGTCTTGAAACGGCGCGATACACAAGCGCCGGATTCCTGACACGGTGAGAACCCCATGAGCGACAGCCAGGTCCGATGTCCGGCGTGTGCGAGTCTGGTGACGGTCAGGCCGGCGGACCGCGGCCAGCTCGTCACCTGTGCCGAGTGCGGCGAATCGTTGCGAGCGCCAGCGCCCGAAGTCTTTTTCCAAGAGGCTCCGAAGCCGCCAAAGAGGATCCCGCCGCCGCAGCCGTCCCCGCTACAGCGAACATCGCCGCCGAAGCCATCGGGCGAAGATACGTCGCTCGGTCAATTGACCGGCGGCCTGTGCGTCCTGTTCGGCGTCCTGTTCGGCTTCGGCGGATGTTTTTCATCGCTCGATCACCCGACGCAGGAATCGCCTCTGATCGCGATTTGCGGCTGGCTTGCCGCAACCTTTGGCGCGGTGATGTATTGGGGCGCTCGCATCGTCAAGGCGGCTTCGCGCGTCAGCGATTCGCGCTCGTCGGACCGTTCTCGCGACGGCCGCTGACGGCCGCGGCGTCGGTCTCGCGATGCTTTCAAAGAACGCCGTCGCGAGCTGCGCGCGTCGGAACGGCCCTTCGATAACGCGGCGTCACTTCCGTTGCAGCTTCGCGGCTTCCACTCGCCGCCGCTTCACTTCGCGCCGCAGCTCGCAACGAATGACGGACACTTCGACGATGCGATCGTATTTCGCATTGAGGCCGGTCGTTTCGCAGTCGATGACGGCGACGGGCGTCTCGTGTACGGGCAAACCATAGATGCCGGGCATCGATGTCTCTCGGTTGAGGGTTCGCGCCGCCGTGGGGCGAGCGCGTTCGGAAACGGCCGTCAGGGGTCGCCGAGAAAATCGAGCCGCGCGGCGATCGCCGCGTCGACCTTCTCATAGACCTTCATCGGCCACTCCCTCAACCGACGGTTCATCGCGTTCGGCGACACTTCAAAGCGGTCCGCCAGCGTGTTGCAGAGTTGCTTTTGGATCGCGGCGGCGTTGCCGTACCCGACGAGCCGCACCATGCGACCGTAGAGCATTTCGGCCTCGTCGATCACCGCGCGGGCCGGCATCAGCAGCGCCGCCCCCAGCCGCTTCGCATCGTGATCGATCTCGTGCCACTGCGGATGACGGTGCAACTCGCGAAAGTCGTCGACGCTCCGCAGCGATTCGATGACTTCCCGGTGAATCAGACAGTGCGCCAGTTCTTCGGCGACCGTGATCCGGTAGACGTTGCGGTTGCGGTAATGGTCCGCCAGATCGTCATCGATGAAGATCGTCAGCGCCTGCGTTTTGAGGTCGACGAACACCGCGCCGAGAATGTCGTGGTTCCTGCGGAGCTTCGGCCAAATATCGAGATCGGCGACGCCGCGGCTTTCGACGAGCAACTCGATATCGACCGGACGGTCGGCGGACGCCTCGCCCAGAAACTCGACGGCCTTCGCCTCAAGTTGCTTGACCGTGTAGGTCGGAAGCCTTCCCGGGATCACCGCTGCCCCCTTTGCCGCTCTGGAACTCGTCGATCAGCCGACGGATTTCGTCATCGGTGAGGTCTCGATTCTTGACCGTCCGCAGCAGCACGGGAACCAACTCCCGATCGGCGAATTCCGTCAGGTCCGCCGGAAGCTGACCGGGGCCGCGGGCCGCGTCGAAAAACTCGCCCCACTCGTCGCTGCCTTCCACCAATCCCAGCGCGTCGGCGATCCCGCGGACCTTTTCATGGTCGTCGGGAAACGGCCGGCGGCCGTGTTCGATCGCGCTCAAGTTCGACGGCTGCATTCCAATCAGTTCGGCGAATCGCCGAAGCCCGAAACCGGCCTGTAACCGCAAAGTCTTGAGCAGCTCTCCCGCGTCTTGCATCGCTGGCTCCCGTGTGCTTGTTCACTTGGGATGGGAAAACCGCCCGTTCGTAGGCGAAACTGTTGTCGTCCATGATAACACCCCAATGGTAGGCGTTATCGACCGGGATAACAAGATAATTCAGGCGAGTTGCGAACATCGGGGCGGCAGAGACGCCCCGCCGGAGTGTCCCAAGGCGCGATTTCGCAAGAAATGTCCGGTCCGGTCTACCCCGCCGATGCGACCGCCTTCGCGGCGAACTTCGGAGCGTGCGGCCGTTCGCCGGAAAGCCGCGCTATGCGTCGGCGTTGCCGAACGCCCGCGCGAGTTCGTCGCGGCAGGCGACGTGGTACGCGAAGCACAGCGCGTCGCGGATGACGTCGCGTTCGGTCGCGGCGAGCGGCCGGCCGATCAGGTCGCCGCGGGCCGCGGCGGTCATCAGCGCGCCGAGTTCCTTGCGGCGGGGCATCAGACGGCCGAAGGCGGCAACGCCGATGACTTCGCATTCCGCCAGCTCGCGGGTGAAGCGGTCGAAGTCGGCGTCGAAGGCGTCGCCGGGAGCATCGGGAGTGTCGTCCTGCATGACCGCGCTTTAGGTGAGAGCGTTTTGTTGAAGATGTTCCGGCCGACGATCATTCGCCGTTCGCGTTCCTGTTCCGCTGAGTCTGAAGGCTGGTGTTGAGCCTTCGCAGTTCGACAGTCTGTTCGCGCTGCGCATCAATCCACTGCCGCATTTCGTTTCGCATCGAACCGCCGTCTCGGTCGATCGATTCGAGGGGCGACAACGCCCCCAGGCCGATTGCCGCGGCCGGCCCCACGCCACGCATCTCGCCGATAGTGAGATCCGTTTCTAAGCTGAGTCGATCGACGGAGACGCGAGACGAGCTGAGGCCGAGATTGGCCCGTTCAAGCGCCATTGAATTGAGGTGCTCGCGAACTTCATCGTAGGTGACTCCGCCTCTGTCGAGGTCGACGCCGCGGGCGTCGAGTTGCCCTGCGATTTTCGTGCGCTGGTTCCGTGCGAACCGTGAGTCTTGGAAGAACTCGACGCCGCGGTCGAATGCGACGCCGTCTTGTTCGCGGATGCGCTTCTCAATCAGGTCCGTCGAACCGATCAAAGTCTTTGCCGAGCCGCTGGCTTCTTGCCCGAAGATGCGGAACAGCGCGTCGCTATAGGTCTTCTCGTCCACTTTGGACGAAGCGTCACGAAGTCGGTCGAGAACCGTTGGGAACTTCTCGCCGATCAGGTCGACGTCTTCCGGCTGCAAACCTAGAGACTTAATCGCCGCGACGGCCGGCGGAAGTTGCGAAGCGTTCCTCAGACGGCTCGTCACCTGGTTCAGGCCGGTCGCGCCGAGCGCACCGCCCTGAACATCGACGAGCGAACTGAACGACGCGAGCTGCGTGCGTTCGTCGAGACCCAAACTAAGTAGGTTCGCGGCGATCGGTGAGAGATTCTTCAGATCACCGAACTGGATGTCGCTTCCCTCGAAGAGCTGCGCCAGATTCCCGCCGGTCGAACGAATCTGCGCGGCCGAAGGATTCGCATTGCCGAGTCCTTTCAGAAACTGTGAGACCGCCTTGACGCCCTCAGTGACGTCGCCGCCGGCCCCGCCGTCGCCGAAGTCATTCGTCGCGGCCTTGAGGTCGAGAACCGTCTGAATCGCCGCGCCGATGGCGATGTCGTCTTTCTTGAATCCAGAACTTGCGAGCTGCCGTTGAATGTCGATTCCGCCGAACAAGTCCGTCGTCGGCGTCTTCAACAATGCGTCGCCGATGACGCCGATCTGCTTTTCCAATTCCACCGGCGAAAGTCCGGCCTGAATCCGCAGCTTGATCTCGCTTTCCGGCGGTTTCCCGAGCACCTCATCGATTGCCTTTGAGAGCTGCTGATTTTCGGCGATGACGGCGCGGACGCCTTGCGCCACTAGGCCGTAGGCCGCGCCGAGCGACACGACGCCCTGCGCCCAGCCGACAAGTTCCGAAGTGCTGTCCTGCGCGCCCTTCTTGCTGCCCTTCGCGACCTGCCCGACCTTGTTGTTGAGATCGTCGTATTTCTTCTCCAGCGCGACGATCGCCCGTTCGGCGTCCGCCTCATTGCCGAAGAACTTCATGCGAACGTCGGACATGGCTCAGCTCGTCGCGTGCGGTGCGGTGGCACAATTGCTAGTTGGCGATCTCTAGTCGCGAAGAAACGGCGGGGATCGGGAGCGTCGAACAAGGACGGAAGACCGCCCCCGACCCCGCCGCTATCGCCCGAAGGCACGGATCGTCCTAGACCCGTGGCGATCCTTCCGGACGAATCTCGGGCGGCCTACTGTCCGGCGTTACGCACGACGCCGCGATAGTTGCGGGCGGCGGCGGCGAAGCGGCCTTGGAACTGAAACACGCGGCAACCGTTCTTCGGGTTGTAGTAGCCCACGACCTTCATGCGTTCGTAGCCGCGCTGATGCGTGTAGGCCACGGCTCGGCCGAGCTTCGGCGTCGCGAAGCCGAAGTAGCGGACGGCGCTCGTTTCGCCGAGCATCGGCTCGACGCTGAACGTGACGCGCCGGCGGAACGTGTTGACGTTGCCGTCGGTCACTGGCACGACTTGAAGGTCCGCGAGCAATTGCTCAGTCACGGTTTCAAGGTCTTCGGGAACGAGCAGGTGTGCGAGCTGATGATTCAGCTTCCGCAGGTCCGACGCGCCCGTCTGCTTTCTCAGCAGCGTTCGCATGGCGGCGAGTTCCGATTGGCTCGGCTGACCGCCCAGCGTGCGATCGTTGCCGTGCGCCGCCGAAAAGAACGCATTGCCGTCCAAGAGGATCGGGTTGCCGACGAGAATGTCGACGCACAGCCGATTCAGCGTCAGTTCGTGGGCCGCCTGCTTGTCGGTGAACATCTCCGTAAAGGCGTCGAGGTCGTCGCCGGCGATCATGGTCGGGGTCAGCTTGCCTTCGTCGCCGTACTGCGCGACCTGAATGAAACTCACCTCTTCGGCCGGCGTCCGTCCGTCTTCAAAGTCGGCTCCGTCCGGCACGATGGGGAACTCGCCGAACTCGCCGGTCGCGATCAGGGTTTTCGGCTTGAAGTCCGGCACGCTGGGGATCGGCGTCGCCCATTCGCGGTACGTCGCTCCGGCGTATTCCGGAATCGGCTCGAGGATTTTGCCGGCGAGATTCGAGAGCAGGTTCGGGAAGTCGCCCGGTCGCATCGACGAACCGCTTCCGGCCGAGACGTACATTTCCGAGCCGTCGCCTTTGAGGGCGTCGCGGGCAATGTCTTCGGGGGCCATGCCGGCGGTCTGTACGCCGGCCGCGGCAAGGCTTCTCTCCGCCAGTTCCGAGAGCTTCACGAATCGCAGCTCACGCGCGGCCTGACTCGGCTCGCCTTCGGCGAAACCGCTGCGATGCAAGAGCGATTCGACGGCCGCGGCGGCGAACTTGTCGTCGTGCGATCGGCCGACGCGCACGTGAGGAAATGAATTGAGTGGCATGGTCTCCGGGCCTTCCGTGGTGCGGAGTGTCGTGACGGGTGTCGACGCGGCGATCCTGCCGGCGTCACTGTCTGGGATGGAAGTGCTTATTTCGCGAGCCGATGGGCACGGTGCGGCGGCGGGCGCGACGCTTTTCGAGTTCGCCGGGAGTCGGCCGCGAACAATGGAAAACGGCATCGGGTCCGGCCTCGGTTCCTGCGGGTATTGCGGATCATCGACGCGGCGTCTTTCCGGAGCGCCGTCGTCAGCAGAGCGACGCACAGCCTTCCGGCCACGGCTCGAATAACCGCTCGTCGAGTTCGGCGAGCATCCGCTCTTTCACGGCCGGTCCGCCGAACTCGTCCGAATGCCTTTTGCTGATGCGCGTCCACTCGTCGCGGAGCGCGGGCGGGGCGGTTCCGCGCAGCGAGACGCGGGCGTTGTCCGCTCGCGATTGCTTCGTACTGATCGCCACGCAATGCGCCTCCGCATCGGCGATCTTCTTAAGAAACCCGAGCCGAGTCCGTTCGAGCGTCTCAATCATGTCTTGCTTCAGCGCAGCCACGGCGGCGTTCGCGTCGCGCCATTGCTGGCGTGTCTCTTCGCCGACCGCATCGACCGCAACGCGAAGCTGGCGGCGCTCGCGAAGACGGGCCGCATCGCGTTCGGCGTCTTCGACGGTGTGGCCGGATTCGCGGAGAATCCGCTCCGCGGCTTCGTCGTCGACGAACTCGTCGTCGTCGGCGATCGCCGTCACGAGCTGGCGATAATCGGAAACGGCCGCTTGCTCCGCCTGCCGAGCCTTGCCCCGCAGCCGGTCGAGTAGGGAGGTCTTGCTCATGTCGTCCTTCAAGTAAGTGGCTCATAGCAAACGCCCAATCGTTGGGCGAGGTTTCGGAACGGAGCTTCGGCAACTGCCCGAGAACGCCGCTTCTCAAGAAGGCTGACGGCATCGCGTTCCGCGCCGCTCACCGTCTGTGCGTTCTCGCGAAGAATACGCATCGCATCTACCGCATCGAATTCGCTGCCGTCTGCGATCGCACTGACGAGCTTGCGATATTCGTCGGCCGCCCGTTGATCCAAAGAGCGGAGCACGCGAAGCGATTCGCTCATTGGGTTCCTTCGGTCTTCGGTTCCTGCCGATCGCGAATCCAGCCTTCGACGTCGCCCCGCAGGAACCGCATCCCGACGACGGGAAGCGTGACGTGCGGCAGTCCCGCCAATCGGGCGAGACGCTGCACCGCCCGCGGCGTGGTGCGAAGAGCGCGGGCCAAGTCGGCTTCGGTCAGAAGGGGTTGCATGCGCGACGTTGTCGCACCGATCGCGGATCGCCGCCACGGCGATTGTGCGAAACGGTGCAAAAGAGGGCCGCGCCGATCAGGCCGCCCGCCGCGGGTCCAACCCCCGCGCCAGCCAATAGCTCGGGGGCAGCTTCGCGATCGGAACACGCCAGCCGCCGGCGAACTTCTCCGCGCCGGCGATTCGAGTCAGCAGACCGACGATCTTATTGCGGCCGACGCCGAAGTGACCGGCGAGTTCGCGCTGCGTCAGAACCTCACTGAGCAGACCCGAAAACACGCGCTCCCACGCGGCGACTTGCGCGGCGTGATCGCCGCCGAAGTCGGTCGCCGAAGCGATCGGGCGAAGTTCCATTTCTCGCCTGTCGGAAAGAATCGATCGCGATTTCGTGACGGCATCCATGCCGGCCTTTTCGGGTTCGTTGCTTCGGGTCGCTCGTGATTGTGCGTCCGGGGTCGCGGCCTGTCATCGCCGATCTTCAACCGCGCGCGGCCGGTAGGAGTAGTAGGGAACGGAAAAAATCCCGAAATACAAAAACGCAGCAAAAACAAAGGGTTCGGTAGTAGTAGTAGGGGGGGTGTGCGCGGCTCCAAATGCACGTTTTTGTCGCGAAGCGGAGGCCCGCGGCTAGGGGGTACCCCCCCGCGGAGTACCTTTGCCCTCCGTCAAAACCACAGGAGTTGTGCCTGTTTTTGAAGGCCTTGTCCGCACAAAACAAAGGCGAAACGGCAATTCCCGCCGCGAAGTTTGCTGCGTTCCATCGTCGCCTCGTTTCTCACGACGGCCCGTCACGGACGCTGTCCGCGTCCGCACGGTCTACGGAGCTTCGCCACGGGCCATTCTGTCGCGGGCCGCGCCGCAACGCCGCGACCGCAAGGTTCAGGTGATCGATCGCCCGATCATTCGAGTCGCCGGCCGTTCCCGTTCCCTGGACGAATTGAAGACGGTCGAGAACGGCCTCGATCGCGGTCTCGGGAAAGCAGCCGTTCGGTTCCCGATAGCTGCCCGTTGCGGGATCGACGAGCGGCCCGTCCTGCCATTCGATCGACAAGCCGGGCCCAGTCGTTCGACCGCCTGCCGGCTGGCCGCCTCGGGTCGTTGCGTGAGTGCTTTGGATCCTCTGTCGCATCGTGAACCCTTCGCTGAAATTGTGAAGCGGTCTATCTGCCAATTCGATCCGCTCGCCCCTTCGGGCTAGACCAGCATGCGCGCCATGCAGTGCCGCTGCCGATTTCGAGAACCCATTCGTTGACGCCCTCAACCCTGCCGGCAGGGAGCCATGACTGTTCGGTGAAGCCATTGCCGCGCAACACCCTTGCGGCCGTGCTGTTGCTGCCTTTCGTTGTCGCGACCGCAAAGTTGCAGCCCGCGTCGTGTGCGATCGTCAGGCGCTGGCGGACCAGGTCAACGTGAAAGCCACGGCCGCGAAAGTCCGGATGTACGCATTCCGTGTGCAACAGAGCGAACTTTCGACCGTGTGAGTCGAAGTAGCCGATCGCGGCACAGGCCGCGAGCCGCCCGTCCGCTTCGATGCCGAGATACTGCTCATCGTAAAGATCGACGAATCCAAGGCAGGCGTCGCGCAGCGCCGTCATCTTTTGCAACTGCCGCGCGTCGGTCAGGTCGATCCGATGCGTCGCGATGCTCGTCATCGAAGATCCCCTTAAGATTGCACCCAGAAAAAGCATCCGGCAGAGGGACAATGCCCCAGCGGGAAATTATCCGGCTAATCTCGCCGCCGCCGCCGCGTTGCTACATACGAGCTAGCAACGCGACGGCTCAAGCGGCCGTCGCTGTCGTGCCCGGTTCGTCAGTTCGGCGCGGCGGGGCGTGCGTTTGCCCCGCGATCGGCGGACGCTCTTGCGCCTTGGCGTTCGCCGCTCGGTGAGCGTCAAGCAGCACAGCCAAGACAGCCGGGATCGCGCGATCGGGGATGCACGCGATCGCCGGTACGTGCGGCCTCAGCGTTGGATAGTTTGGTTGGATCGGGTTTTCCATGGTTTTTCTCGCGAATAATGGGGATCATCGAATCATGTGCCTGAAACCGTATCTGGCAGCAGACCTCGCTCTTCGACTCCTGCCCGTGCTCGTGTTCGCGGTAGTGATCCAGCAAGAAGGTTTGCGCCGGATTCGAGTCGCGGCGGTAGTCATCGACCATCGCGGACACGACGCTCGATTCGGTGAACCGACCTTGAGCCTGCAACCGCTTCAAGCCGATCAACGCCCAATTGAGCATTCCTGGTAACTCGCCGGACGCTTCCCAGAACTCCGGGCGGTCCATGCCCGGGATGCGCTCGTCTTCGGGGATCACCTCGGTGAACGGCATGAGGATCATTCGCCGCCACAGCCCGCCGGAGCGATCGGAAAATCGAGGCAGGTTGTTGGTCGCGAAGATCAATCGAGCCGTCGGCACCGCATAGAACGGGTCTTTGTGTTTCCGCTCGAACTCGAACAGGTCGCCCGACGTGAGCGCCTTCAAGTGACCCTCGGCCGCCTTGTCGATCGCACCGATCTCCGACGCGATGTTCGCGAGCTTGCCGTGCATGCCGTAGAGGGCGAACCGGTCGCCGAATCGCTCCAACGGGACGGCGGACACGTTCTCACGGCCTAGGATCGCGTGGATGCCCGCGTTCGTCGAACTCTTGCCGGTCGCGCCGTCGCCGTAACCGAGCAGGAACTTTTGCACTGAGCGTTGCGGATCGAAACACGAGCCGGCGAACTCTTGCAGCAGGTCGATTCGTTCGTGATCGCCTGAAAGGTTTCGCTTGATCGCCGCCTTCCACGTCGGGCAGTCAGCATCACGGTCGTAGTCGTAGGACAGGCACAACGTCGAGAAATAGTTCGGCGTGTGCGGCCGCAGAGCATCGGGCCGACAATCGAGGGCCGCGTCGATGTCGAGTAGGCCGTTGTTCGCCGGGATGTAGTGGGCTGCGATCGCTTCGCCCTCCCGAGCCACACCGGCCGATCGAGAGAATCGAGGACGTTAGACTCCGACTTGACGCATTCGAGGACGTTCGACGTGGTGCTCGTCTTCAGTCCGTGGAAGTATCGATCGAGGTATTGCACGATGGCGGCCCGAACGTCGTCGTCCGACCACTCGACGTACTTCTTGCCGTTGTGAACGTAGAACGCGCCGCGATGAAACCGCATTCGTAAAACGCCCTTGGCATCCCGTGCGTCGTCGAGAATCCGACGCGCGTGATACATGCTGTCGCAATCTTTGGCGGGTTCCCTCGCTTGAACGGTGGGCTCGTCATCGGGATCTTCCGCCGCATTGATGAGCTGGTGAAAGTCGCCGTCCGTATGCGTGGCGAGATAGTCGTCGAGACCGACCTTTTCACCCTGCGGGCCGTCCGGCAGTCGTAGGACTTTGACCGTGGCGCCGCGCCGTCGGAGGATCGCCGCCGTGCGGGCTTCGGCCTGACGCACCTGCGGGTTGTCGGCAAGATCACTGTCGAACACGACGTAGACGGGCCGCTTCCAGTTGATCCGATCAATCTCAATCGGCGGATCGGCGGAACCCTTTTGGAACAGGCCATAGACGCCAGGCAGGCCGATCGTCGGGAAGCCGCGTGAAGTCCCGACGATGCTCTTGAACTCGCCTTCGGTGACGAACAGATTCTCTATGTCCGCCAACGCCTCTTTGATGCCCGGCGGAAAGAAAATCCGTGGCGGGGTTTTCGACGGCCACAGATACTTGACCTGCCTGCCCTTCTGATCGCGCCTCGGATTATCAGGCCGCAGTTTTTCCAGCCCGATCGAAACGCCATTCTCGTCGCGGTACGGAATGACGATCGCCGGCCCCAGCACTTTCGGCCAGTTCTTCCATCGCATCTTCGCCGCGAGCATCGCGTAGACAGACTCGGTATAGAGTCCGGCCGCTTCGATCATCGCATCGGTGAGACCGCGTTCGTGTAGCGATCGTCGATGGTGGTCGTGAAGGCTGCCGGCCGACGGCTGCGACAAGTTCTGATCGACCGCAGTTGTTTCGTGCGTCGTTTGCACGGATAATGCCCCTGAGCTTGAGAGACCGCCGGCCGCCCGCCGGCACCGAAACACGCCAAGCCTCACGAGTCAGCGCTCGTGAGGTTTTGGCGTTACACGTACTGCCGCGTTGTCGCATCGTGACGAGCACGAGGGGCAGAAGGGGCTTTCGGGCAGACGGCCCGACGGTCCAGCCACGCCTGAAAATCGTCGGCGTGGATTCGGTATCGCGGTCGCCGTGCGTTCGGCGCGGAGAAGTCGACCGCCTTCAACCGACCCGCTCGAATCTCGGCAACGAGCGTTTCAGGTCGGGAGCCGCAGAGCGCCGCCCAATAGGACGCGGGCAGCCATTCTCGATTAGGTTTCTTGTTCGCCATCGTCTCCGCCGTGCAGAAGAATTGGAAACTTCTGCCGGGGAGTCTAAAGGCGATTTCGCGTTGGAAAAGACACGCGAACGCTACTTCTGCGGTTCGCTGGGCTTCGCTTCGGTTCTCTGTGTTTTCCTGCGGTTCAGTCTGCGGTTTCGGCGCTCGGCTTCGGCGTCAATCTCGACCTGCACCAATCGTTTCTGTTCGGCCGATAGAACATTCCATCGCAGTTTGCACTTGTGGGCTTTGACGCTCACGCCGTATTGCGACAGGTTCGGCCGTAGCCCTTCCGTTGTGCCGTACCCCAGGATCAGCGCGGCCGCACTCTTGGAAATTGCTTCCGACAAGCCGTCGTCGTTCGACGTATTGCCCGAACCTGCGATCGGCCCCCCTACCGCGCCAGAAGAAGGAGGGGTCGAAGATGTTCGCTCAAGTGACAGCAGAAAGTCATGCCGCACGGCGAGCCGCAATTCGGCTGCAGTTGCAAGGCCCGGCTTCGTGACCGCGACGAATCGCTCGCACGCAACCGCTGCCCCGGGTTCCAGTGGCGCTTGCACGCCGAACGTCAGCCACTCCCGCGGAGCTACGGCAGCGAGCGCGTCGCCGCCGGAGCGGTGAATTCTCCACATTGCAGCCGCGCCGCGAAGCATCGGGACTGCCACGCTGAATGCCGACAGTCCCGTACTCTCCCCGAGCGTGATTTCTCCAAGTCCGGCAGCTATTCGAGAGCGTTCGACGAACTCGATAACGCTGCTTTCATCCGGCCAGTCGCGCAGCTCTGCCATCCGTTCTACAATGATGACTTCGGCTTGTGCGACCCAAGGCGCGTCAGTCGGCAGCGAACGTTCCGCAACGATCTTGATTGCGTGCAACGCAGCGCCGTAGTGCTCGATCCGAGATTCGAGAAGGCTATAAAACTCACGCAGGATTTCTTCTGAAACCATCGAACCATCTCCTACCCGGCGAGACCGCCGGCGACGGCTACCTACGCGAAAAGAAACAGGGGGCAGGCTCGCGTAGGTGACGAGCTTTTCGGCCGCTAAACCTAGCCCCGTGAAACAGATTCTAGCCGAACAGCCAAGCCCGGACGTGATCGACCACGGCGCGAAGCCGATCGTCGCCGATCCGCTCGCGATAGAGCGACGGAATGTCACCGGGATCGTGGCCCATGATGGCGTTCACCGCGATTTGATCGCGGGCTTCACCTGCCACGGTTTCGAACGTGTGACGGAGCGCGTAGAAGCCCAACCCCTTCCGCTTCAAGTCCAGGTCAGTCAACAGCCGGTTGAACACCAGCGAGACCGAATCGATCGGCGTGAACTCCGGTTTGCCGACTTCAATCGTCGCCTTCGGCTTCATGCGGACATACGGCATCCCGAACCGCGTCACGAATAGCAGCGAGTCGTTCGCCCGACCCTTTGCCTTCGGTCGGGCTTCGATGGCGGCAGCGAGGCTATCCCGCGTTTCCTGCCACAGCGGGACGCGACGCGCGACGGCAGTTTTCGGACGCGGGAAATCGAGCCACCTGGATGCGAGGTTCAACGCCGATTGTGGCAACGTGGCGCAGTCCGTTTGCCCGAAGCCGCAGTTGATGCCGAGCAGGATCATCGTTCGCAGGGGCAGCCCCGCCGTGTCGAGCATTCGCCGGATGTCGGCCGCTTCGAACATGCGAGGCCCGGCCGCGTGGCGAGCCTGCCGGATGATCCGCTTCCCCGGCGACTTGAAGTTCGGACCGAGCCGCACGGGAGCGTCAATCAGCCCGGCGTCATAAGCCCACTTGAAGACGGTTCGAGTCCTTCGAATCTCATTCCCGAGCGAGACCGGGCCGCGTGTCTTTGCGAAACTGGCGCGTAGCCCGTCGAAGTCTTCCGGCCGTAGGTCGGCGATTGCTCGCGAGCGTCCGAAGTGATCGGCCAGCAATAGGACCGTGGCGTGGTAGCCGGTGAAGGTTTTCGGCGATAGCTCGCGGGTGTCTAGCAGGTGTCTCTTGGACGCCATGAACCCGTTGCATAGGTCGCGAACCGTCGGGCCTGAGTTTTTGTCTCTCGGCTTGCGTCCGGCTTGCAGATCGTCCCGTTGGTCGAGATACTTCTCCACAGCGGCGACGCCTTCGGGATCGTCCGCGACTTTGCCGAAGTAACTGAACTTCCCTTTGATTTTCTTGGCCCAACGCCCAGAAGCATGAGGGAACAGCGGAAAGTCGGGCCGTGGTTTTCGCGGCTTCGCCTTTTCAGGCATAGCGTTCTCCGGGGTGTCAGGTGTCAAAGCGGGTGTCAAACGCAATGATACCGACCACCACGGAAGACGCAACGGCCTGAAAAAACAAAAGGTTTGGCGGTGTAGCTCAGTTGGTTAGAGCAACGGCTTCATAAGCCGTGTGTCGTCGGTTCAAGTCCGACCACCGCTATTTCAGTTCGTTACGACGCACCACGACGCCCACAAACGCCGGCACTCCCGGCGTTTTTTCGTTGAGGCTCGGCTGGCCCTCGCGGCTCGAGCTTTGACGGGATCGACTCTCGCAAGTTCGCCGCTCGCTATTGTCGATCCCGTCGACAGAGAGCGCGGGCGACATGCATCGCGGCCAGCCTACGAGCAGCGGAACCTCGGCTCAGGCTCGGCAGACGAGGCGGATGATTAGCGCTGCGTCAATGGGTACAGTGATGTCGCCCGACTTTGAACGGCCATCCCCGGAATCTGCCATGCCGCAGTCAAGCCGCTTCTGGCCCTACCTTCGCGTGATCGCGCGAGCCCTCACGGTCAAGGTTCCGTTCACCGAAGTTCAGATCGGCCCCGGGCTGCTGGCGGACATTCAGGACAAGCTCGACGAGGACGAGTCGGAGCGTCAACTTTTCGCGGCGATCAACGCGATCCGCGACAGTGCGTCGGAGATCTCCGAACTGCTCCGCACGGAAGCCATCGAGGCATCGCCGCAGGAGATTGCCGAGATCGATCTCGTCTTGGCCGAGGCGCTCTACCGCAAGCAGGTGGCCGATAAGTATCTCTACGTCGATTTCCACGGCATCATGCAGATGGAGCGGTTCGTCTCGCTCCGGCTGGACGACATCTTCATCAATCTGCGCGTGGTGCCCGAGCATCCGACGGACCAGAAGGCGATCGTCGACGGCGACCGGACGATGGTCGAGATCGCCGGCGTCCTTGTTCCGGCGGAAGTCGCGGAGCAACAGCTCGCGGACGACGCTTTCTTCCAGCCCCCGGCCCGCGACGCCGAGCCGCTGCCGATCGATGCATCGCTGCGCGAACGCGAGGCGATCGTGCTCCTCGGCGGACCGGGCACCGGGAAGACGACGCTCCTGAAGCGCCTGGCGCGGGCCGCTGCCCTCGGATCCGACGCCGAAGCCCCTCTCTTCCGCGAACTGCCGCACCTCTTCCCGGTCCTGTTGCCCGTCTCGCTTTTCGACGACCTGGCCGGGCCCCGAGACCTGTTCGACTACCTCCGCGACCGCATGCGCGAGGTCGGCGGCGGCGATGCCCTCGTTCGGGCGTTCACGGAGCATTGGGCCGCAGGGCAGTGCCTCGTGCTGCTCGACGGCCTCGACGAGATCGCCGACGCCGGCCGGCGGGTCCACTGCTCGCGCGCGGTCGGAAACCTGATGCAGTCGCCGGGCGGCGCTGACGAGCAGCTTGAGGTCCGGAAACTGTTGCCGTGTGATCTGCCTCCGCGTGGGGAAGTTCGGCTCGCCATTCCGGCGGGCACTTTCAGGACGGTCCCGAGTCCCGGCAGTGAGATGGTGGCCGCCCTCTACGTCGCCCCGAACGAGCTACGGCCGACGCCCCCCGAATCCGCCGAGGTCGTCGTGGAATTGCAGCCTCGGTGAGCGGCCGGACCTGCCTTCTTTCGGCGGTCGCCTGTGCCGGAGCGTATGTCGCGGCGGAGCGGTCGCGAAGCTGACCGGCTCGACGGGTACCTCGTGTTCCACACGAACGAATTGCGCGCCGCGGTCGTACGCATGGAAGCGTCGCTTGAACGCGATCACAGCCGCCGCCTCGCCGAGCCGCCGCTCTCCAAAGCCGGATGACCCCGGCGACTCTCTTCCGGGAGAGCTCGCTCTGAGCATCCTCCTGACGGTGTCGCCCGGTCGGTGAACACTGAACAAGTCACTGTGCTCGCCTTGGCGACGTGAGCATCGACGACTTGGAGAGGGTGCTTCCCGCGACGTTCTCGCCGTTGCCGATCCCGACGGCGTTACGGTCAGTCTTGGCGGTCAGTCTTGGCGGTCAACGGCGAAAAGTCTTTGCATC
This sequence comes from Planctomycetaceae bacterium, assembly GCA_013813775.1. Taxonomy (GTDB): domain Bacteria; phylum Planctomycetota; class Planctomycetia; order Planctomycetales; family Planctomycetaceae; genus JACCRE01. The sequence continues at coordinate 3,750 of JACCRE010000265.1, read as the reverse complement.
GCATTGCCAAGGAGCTACGATGGCAGCTCACGTCGCCGCGAAGCGTCTTGAGGTTCGCCATGCGTTGCTTCACTGCATTCTTGTGTTGGACGTTGTTCGTCGTCGGCCCGTTGTCGGCGACTGAACCGTTTCTCCCGGAAGCCGTCGAAGTGCCAGTGAAGCTCGTTGAATTGAACGCGACCGACCGTGAGACCGTACTCAAAGAAATCTTCGCCGCCTGGGCTGAGCGACGGGCGCGGCTCGACAGAGCTCACTACGTCATTGAGGGCGAAGACCTCTTCCCACAGGGCAGCCTGACGTTCGGTGACCCGCTCGTTCGTATGCCAAGGCCACCAGGCGGGATATTGCCCATCACACCCGCCGAAGACTACACGAGTCAGTTTCGTTGCGATGTCGTTCTCGATTTCGCCGGCCGTCGGTTTCGTTGCGAACGATCATTCGAGACCTTCGACCACACTAAGCGAACATTTCGTTCCAACGTCCGGATCGGCCTTCGCGACGGTGATCGCCTCGTAGAACTCATTCCACGAGATCGTAACCCTCACACCGGAGCGTTTGATGCCCAGTTCGATTACGACACGCACGCCGGGTCGATGATCTCCGGGGCCACGCCGCTGCTGCATGCGCATGGCTACATCGACGACGCCAACGGCGAGAAACGCGGCGATTTCTCGGCGGTGCCGGAAGCGAAAGACTTCGACGTTCTCGGCCGCGCCTATTGGAACGATTGCGCGTGCATCGTGCTGCGATCGGAGATTCTAAGGAATCGACTCTACCGCAATCTGTGGATCGACCTTGATCGAGACGCCGCAGTCGTGCGAATAGTGGTCCTTCGCGATGGAGAGCAGCTCAGCGAGATGGTGACGACGTTCGCCGACGTCGACGGCACTTGGATGCCGTCGACGTGGTCGCACACCCTCTGGGAGTCTCTTGGAGAAGTGAAGCAGACCTGGTCGCGAACGCTCGTTTCGACGAACGGGGATGTGGATCTCAAGAGCGTGAGCTTCTGGGCTGAGCCTAAGCCGGGCGACATGATGCGTCGAGATCGCAAGCTGTGGTGCCACGAGGGACCAGACAAAGTTCCGACCGAGATCAACGACCCTCAAAAGAAGCGCCCCGCAGCCGGTGGATTCGGTCCCGGCATGGGCCGGCGGAAGATTCCAACGGAAACGTAGTGGCCGCGCGCAATCGTGCGTGAGGTGCCGGCATCGAAGAGACCTTGCTCGTATGACGACCGCGTCGATCGTGCGGCCCCGGTCTCTCGCGGCAATCGCGCCGCCGCCCTCCTTTCTCATCGACCATCGATCAGCTATAAAACCCCGCTGATCCGTTTCGCTCGCCCGCCGTTCGCCGCATGTCACTTCGTCCCGAGGAAGCCGCTGCCGGGTTGTCTGCATCGAATGATGGCGTGCGGGAGCCGCCGGCTTCGTTCGGGGGGATTCTGCGGTCGCTGGGGCCGGGGTTGATCATCGCGGGGGCGATCGTCGGGTCGGGGGAGTTGATTGCGACCACGAAGACCGGGGCGCAGGCCGGGATCGCGCTGCTCTGGCTGATCGTCGTCGGCTGCCTCGTCAAGGTCTTCGTGCAGATCGAGATCGGGCGCTATGCGATCAGCCACGGCGAGACGACGCTCTTCGCGCTCGACCGCGTGCCGGGGCCGCGCCTGTTCGGCCTGAACTGGGTGCTGTGGATCTGGCTGGTGATGATGGTCAGCACGATCGGCCAACTCGGCGGGATCGTGGGCGGCGTGGGTCAGGCTCTCGCGCTCACGTTTCCCGTTCGTCACGACTATGAACGTGCCGTGAAGCTGCCGGGAAAGGACGAGTTCCTGCGGCTGATCGACCTCGAGAAGTCGGGGACGGAAACACCGGCTCTGCAAGCTCTCCGACGGCGCATCGACGCTTCCGGACCCGTCGGCAGCGACATTCTCGCTCGCCTGAAAGCAAATCCGAAAGACGAACTGCTCGACGAGCACAATCACCTGCCGCTGCTCGATCCGCCGACGTACGACGATCGCTTGTGGGCGGGTCTGGTCGCGGTGCTCACGTCGCTGCTCTTGTATTTCGGTCGATATTCGTTGATTCAGAACTTCTCGGTCGTGCTCGTCGCCACGTTCACGGCGATCACCGTCGGGAACGTGATCGCGTTGCAGATGACGCGCGAGTTCTCGCTCACCGCGGGCGAACTGCTGGAGGGGTTCATGTTTCGGGCGCCGCCCAGCAGCGGCGGGGCCAGTCCCTGGGCCACCGCGCTGGCCACGTTCGGGATCATCGGCGTCGGCGCGACGGAGCTTATCACCTATCCCTATTGGTGTCTCGAAAAGGGGTACGCGAGATTCGCAGGACTCAACGACAACAGCCTCGCGTGGGCCGAACGGGCCCGCGGCTGGGTTCGCGTGATGAAGTACGACGCCTTCGCGTCGATGATCATCTACACCATCGCCACTCTTGCGTTCTTCTTGATGGGCGTGGCCGTGCTGCATCGGCAGGGGCTCGACCCCAGCGGCATGCGGATGGTCGCGACGCTCGCCGAGACTTACGTTCCCGTCTTCGGCGAGTACGCCAAGTGGCTCTTCCTGTCGGGAGCGATCGCCGTTCTCTACTCGACCTACCTCATCGCGAGCGCGGGCAACGCCCGCATGATCACCGACGGCCTCCGCGTCACGCGACTGATCGACCGGCACGATCCCACGACCTATCGACGGGTCGTCACCGCCTGGAGCGTCGCTCTCCCGCTGTTGTGCTTCGTGATCTTCACGAGCGGCGTCAACCCAGTCACGCTGATTCTCATTGCGGGATTGATGCAGGCCGTGATGCTGCCGGTGCTGGGGATTTCGTCGATCTATTTCCGCTATCGCCTCACCGACGAACGCCTCCGGCCGGGACCGGTTTGGGACGCCTGCCTCGCCCTCTCATCGCTCGCACTGCTCGTCGCCGGCGTGTACGGCGTGTATGCCACGCTCGAATCGAAGGGAGTGCTGGCGTGGATCGGCGGGTGGTTCTCTTAGAAACGCCCGAGCCGCCGATTGAGAAGCCGCTACGGTTCTGATACGTTCGGCGAGTTGCGTTGCCGATTCTTCGTCAGAGCCTGCATGAGAAGTCCCCTCCCCCTTCGGGGGAGGGCGCGGAATGGCGGCTTTTCATACGACCTCTCAGTGGCTTCGTCACGCGAACTCCCCTCTCCTCTGGGGAGAGGGGTCGGGGGTGAGGGGGTTGATGACGCTTCTTTTGTGATTGAAACCGTTCCCTTCCGACGAACATTGAGAACTACGGACGCGGCCCGAGACTCGTGACCGCCGCCTCGTCCCCCTCACCCCTGCCCTCTCCCGAGGGAGAGGGGATCACAAGTCTCCATTTGCTTATGAGGTTGCGACCGTGGCCAAGACGGTCTTCAAGAAGATCATCGATGGCGAAATCCCCGCGAACGTCGTCTACGAGGACGATCGGTGTCTCGCGTTTCTGGATGTCAATCCGCAGGCGCCGATCCATTTTCTGGTGATTCCGCGGACGGAGATTCCATCCCTCGCCAGCGCGAGCGATTCCGACCGTGAACTGCTCGGCCATTTGCTGCTCGTGGCACACAACGTCGCGAAGGAACAGGGTCTCAGCGACGGCTATCGCACCGTGATCAACATCGGCGAAGACGGCGGGCAGACCGTGCCGCATTTGCACATCCATGTACTCGGCGGCCGCCGGTTAAGCTGGCCGCCGGGGTAGTCTGTTGAGAAACAGAGCCGCGACCGTCAGGGAG
>JACCRE010000008.1 GCA_013813775.1 Planctomycetaceae bacterium | reverse complement strand
CAGGTTGGCGTGCTTCGTCGCTCGCGCCCGCACTCTCCTCAAGAATCACGCGGCGAAAGACAGATCGGCACGGCAGTGCGTCCCCTCACCCCCGGCCACTCTCCCGAGGGAGAAGGGGACGGGATTCGTGAGTCGGATCGCTGCTTGTCTTCTGACATTGCTGTCGCTCGCGCCCGCCTTCGCCGTCGATGACTCCGATCTCATCCGGCGGCAATCCGATCAGCGGCAGGCGCGGGCGATGGCCCAGCAGTTGGTGTCGTCGGTGCTCGATATGCAGTTGCGTCAGCTCGAAGAGAACGGCCTCGTCGATCTGCCCGTCTACGCCGACATCCGCGCGATGCGCGGCAATCTGGCGGCGCTCGTCGATCGCGAAATGGCCGTCGTCGTCCAGCGGCTCGTCGAGGCGCAGGGTGCGACGGGTGCCGAGCGTGACGCGAAGTTCGTCGAAGCGCGGCGGGCGATCCGTGAAGTCGTGATTCGCTTGAGCGTGGAACGTCAGGCGTTGATGCGGCGCCTCAAAGCCGCCGAGATCGCCGAGCAGGCGCGCAGGCTGCTCGAAATGCAGATCACGTCGCGCGAGGCCGCCGTGGGTCTTGCCGCTCTTCCGGAAAATCGCCGCGCCGAAGCCGCTTTGCGGACGATCGAGGATCAGCGAGATGTCAAAGGGGTCTTCGGCCGCCTTCTCGAAACGCTCGTCGACGTGAAGACATGGGACGGTGACATCGCCACCGCCGCTTCAGAGGGCTTGCGAATGCTTAAGGATGCCGGCACCGAAGGCCGTCTCGACGAGGCGCAGAAGGCACTTGCCGCCGCGACGTTCGACGAGGCGGTGACGCATCAGGACGCGGTCATCGAAGCGCTGAAAAAGCTGCTCGCGATCGTCGAGCGGACGCAAGACGCCGCCTCCGATCGCGGCGAACTCATTGAAACGGTCCGCCGGCTGAAAGAGGAGCAGCAAACCCTGCACGACGACATCCAAGAGAATGGTTTGTCGGAACCGCCGAAGCCAGAGACGGTCGAAGCCCAGCAGAAGATCGCACAGACGCTCGACGAACTCACGGATCGGCTTAGAGGAGACGTGGCCGCACTGCCGCTGCGTGAACAAGCCGCGACGGCGGCGAAGGCGGCGACCGAAGCGCTCTTCACCGCCGATGAAGCACGAACTCTCGCCGAGCAGCAGCGTGCCGTTGATCGCCTCGCGGCGCTGGAAGGTGTGCTGTCTCGATCGCAAGAGACGCGCAGCGACCGTTCCGCCGCCGAGTTGGCTGACGCGGCTCGCGAGCTTGAGGCGACACGCGAGGAACTGAAGCAAGCTGTTGCCAAGCACAACGAAGCGGCGCGGCTCGGTGCGGCGAAACCGCAAGAGGCGTCTGACGCTGAGAAGGCGGCTGCCGAGATCGCCACCAAGCTCCGCGACGATCAGGAGTTGCCGGCGACTGTGTCCTCGAGGATCGCCGACGCCGCCGAGGCGGCTCAAGTCGCGTCTAAAACTCTCGCCGCAGCGACCGGTGATGACGCCGCGAAGCGACAAGCGGCGAGCGAAGTGGCCGAAGCGGGCCGTGCTTTTCAGCGAGCGCAAGCCGCCGTTGAAGAAGCCTTGGCCGACACGAAGCGTGCCGAGGCCGCTGTTCGCATCGGCGAACTCGCTCGCGCGGCGGAAGCCCTGGAGCGGGCTGCGGCCGCCGAACGGGAACTCGGTGTCCAAGCCGCGACCGCGGCGAAGGCCGAAGGTTTGTCCGCCGAGCGGGTCGCCGAGATGAAGCGCGTTCAAGACGACGTGACGGGAGTCGCCGCGAAGGCGGCGGAAGGCGTGAAAGCCGCGGCACCCGACGTCGCAGCGACATTGGCGAAGGCTGCGGATGCCGCCAAACGAACTGACTTCGCGTTGACTCAGGCCGCGAGCGCTCCGGGTGAGGCGTCCAAAAATTCCGCGGGTGAAGCCGCCGAAGCCGCACGGGAAACGGCGACGGAACTCACGAACGCCGCAGCATCGTTACGCAGCCGCATCGGCGAAGCCGCGACCCAACTCGCCGATCTCGCGGGCGAGCAGCTTCAACCCGTCGCCGCGGCGCAGCAAGCCGTGCAGGCTGCGGCGGAGGCCTCCGACAATCCTCAACAGGCGAGCGACGCAGCGGCAAAGGCCGCCGAAGCGTCTGCCCAGGCTGAGGTCGGTGCGACGTCGGCGGCGCAGGCGGCACAGCAAGCCGCGCAGGGCAAAGGCATGCCTCAAGACGTGAACGACGCCCTCGATCGCGCGGCGATCAGCCTTGCCGCGCGCGAGCAAAGGTTGCAACAGGATCAGCAACTCGCGAAGCAGTTGGGGCAACTCGCCAGCCGGCAACAGAGCGCTGCCAACGCCATCGCGGAAGCCCGTCAGAGCCTCGACGGTGCGTCCCCCGATCCCGCGGCGATGTCGGATTCGCAAAAACAAGCCGCGAAATCGCTGCACAATGCGACCCGGCAATTCTCAGCGGCCCAGCGAGCGACGGGGCAGGGGGCCGCGAAGGTTTCCGGCCAGCAGCAGATCGCGAACGTGCCGATTCGCGAAGCGTTGCAGACGGCCGAGCGACTTCCCGTGCCGCAGCTTCCCGGCGAGCCGGCGAGCGAGCCTTCGGAAGTCGCCGAAGCCGCTCCCGACACGACCGAAGGGCCGCCGCCCGACGCCGCGAATCAGAACTCCGACACCGCCGGCTCCGATGCGAAGCCTGGCGATGCGTCGCAGCAGGCGGCGTCCTCGGGGGCACAGGGGCAGAACGCCGCGGGAGCCACTTCGTCACCGAACGGAGCCGCTCAGGCGACGGGACTGGGCACGGGTCTCGTTCCCGCCGCCCCCGATGAAACCGCTCGCATGATGGCCGGGCCGGAAGCGCAAGCGGCGCTCGCCGCGATGGAAGCGGCCGGCGAATCGATGGAAGACATCGCCGCCTCCGACACCGGCGACGCGCCGCCGGAAGGCCAACCCGGCGAAGGCCAGGACGGCGACCAGCAGGCCGCGAAAAGCGATGCGACTCAAGCCGGCTCACCCGCCGACAGCGATTCGCAAACCGCCGACGCTGTCGGCCGCGACGCAGCGATCGGTTCATCGAGCGCCGCCAACGCCGGCTGGTTCGCGAAGCTGCCGCCCGACGTTCGCGCCGCGATCCGGGCAAGCTCCTCGCAACCGGCCCCGAAGGGTTATGAGGGGCGGCTGAGAAGGTACTTTGAGAGCGTGGATCAGTAGGGCAGCCCGAGTTGTGAACTCGCTGCGGAAGATGACTTCGGGAAAAGTCTCACGCAGAGGCGCAAAGACGCAGAGGGCGACCATCTGCGACGGTGGTCAGCGGGTGTGAGTCTAGAACCAACAATGGATAAACAGCACATCCTCGACGAGATCAAGCGCACTGCGGCAGAAAATGGTGGAGTAGCGCTAGGCCGACTCCGGTTCTTCAAAGAGACTGGAATTCGTGAGGCAGACTGGTGCGGCAAATACTGGATTCGGTGGAACGAAGCCGTGCAGGAAGCCGGAGTAACGGCTAATCAGAAGAGCGTGGCTTACGGAGAACGGGTTCTAATCCAAAAGCTGATCGAGCTGTCCCGCGAACTAGGTCACTTTCCTGTGCAAGCTGAATTACGTTTGAAAGCTCGCCGCGATACGGGATTTCCAAGCGACGCTACCTTCAAACGACTTGGATCGAAGAGGCAGCGAGTATCAAAAATCCTGGCGTTCTGCCACGAGCACGGTGGCCATGAAGATGTAATCGCAATATGTCATGAGGTTACTATTCGTGACGATCCTGAAGAGTGTGGCTCGTCAAGTACCCTTGGAGAATTTGGTTTCGTCTACCTGCTCAAGTCGGGCCGTTTTCATAAGATCGGTCGCTCAAACGCGGCGGGTCGACGTGAGCGGGAGTTGGCGATTCAGCTTCCGGAGAAGGCCGAAATCGTTCATTCAATTCGCACCGATGATCCGCCGGGAATCGAGGCGTACTGGCACAAACGCTTCGAGGAGAAGCGAAAGAATGGAGAGTGGTTTCAACTCGATGCCGCGGACGTGAAAGCATTCCGGCGAAGAAAGTTCATGTAGCTGCCACGCAATTGAACTCTTTGCGCCTTAGCGTCTCTGCGTGAGGCCTTATCCGAGCTATCTATTGGCGATCATCGCAAAGTCCGGCCGGCACAGCCGGCCCTTCCCTCAACGCTCAACCATCGACCCTCAACCCCTCCCATGATGCGTTTCACCGATCCCGTCGCTGAGCCGGCGGCTCCTGAAGTCTCGCAGGACGACCTCGCGGCCGTGCAGCAGTGCGAGCGGGCCTATAACCGGCTGCGCGATGAGCTCGCGAAGGTCATCGTCGGGCAAGACGAGGTCATCGAGCAGGTGTTGATCGCCGTGTTCGCGCGGGGGCATGCCCTGCTCGAAGGCGTGCCGGGGCTGGCGAAGACGTTGCTCGTGAGCTCGCTCGCGCAGGCGCTGCACCTGTCGTTCAAGCGCATCCAGTTCACGCCCGACCTCATGCCGTCGGACGTCACCGGCACCGAAATCATTCAGGAGAACCTCGAGAACGGCCGGCGGGAATACACGTTCCTGCCGGGGCCGATCTTCGCGAACCTGCTGCTCGCCGACGAGATCAACCGCACGCCTCCCAAAACGCAGGCGGCGATGCTCGAAGCGATGCAGGAACGGCAAGTGAGCGCGGGGGGCAAGACCTACCCGCTGCCGAACCCGTTTTTCGTGCTGGCGACGCAGAACCCACTGGAGCAGGAAGGCACGTATCCGCTGCCCGAAGCGCAACTCGATCGCTTCCTGCTGCACATTAAGGTCGATTACCCGAGCGGGCTCGAAGAATGGGAGATCGCTCGGCGGATCACCGGCGGCGCGATGGGCGAAGTCGAGCCGTCGCTGTCGGGCGACGACATTCTGCGATTCCAGAAGCTCGTGACGAAGGTGCCTGTGTGCGATCAGGTGCTGGGCTTCGCGTGGACGCTCGTCCGCGCGACGCGGCCCGGCTCGCCTGAGGCTCCCGACTTCATCACCCGCTGGGCGTCGTGGGGCGCGGGGCCTCGCGGACTGCTCACGCTGCTCACCTGCGCGAAAGCGCGCGCATTGCTCTACGGTCGCTACCACGCCACGGCGGCCGACGTGCAAGCGGTCGCCAAGCCGGCCTTGCGGCATCGGCTGGCGAGCAACTATTCGGCTCAGGCGTCGGAGATCACGTCGGAACGTCTCATCGAGATGCTGCTCGAAGCGATTCCCGCCGACCGCAAGTACGAACGGCCCGCAGCATAGCCTACCGCGAACGCGATGCTCTAGTTCGCGACGACTGCAAGTGCTTCTCTTCCGTTCACGACGCTCTTGCGGGCGGTAGGGCGCGTGATGGGCGAACTCACAGAGATCATGCCCGTCGCGCCGATCGTTCGATACCGAAGAAGGTCGATGCTTCTTCGTTCGAACGTTACGACACGCTGACGCCTGCCGCTCGCCAATGCCGCCGCGATTCACGCCTCCCGCAGGCTCTCGATTCTCCGCCGTCACGGCGAAGCCGGCGCGGCTCGACGTGCATGTCGAGCCCTTTCTGCACTACCTCGACGCCGAATGCGGCATGGCGGCGAACACGCTTGCGGCCTATCGCACCGACATGCAGCAGTTCGCCGCCTGGTTCGCCGATCACGGTCCGGCGTCGCTCAAGCAGGTCGATCTGCAAACGCTGTCGCGCTATCTGGATCATCTGCACGCGCGGAACCTGAAGGCGACGAGCATCGCACGGCACCTCGTGACGATTAAGACCTTCTTTCGTTATCTGGTGCTCGAAGCGGTCGTCACCGAAAGCGCGGCGGAACTGCTGAACTCGCCGAAACTCTGGCAAAAGCTGCCGGCGGTGCTCAGTCCCGAGGCGGTCGATCGCTTACTTGCCGCTCCGACCCGGCAGGACCGTTACCCGTTGCGCGATCGTGCGATTCTCGCAGTGATGTACGCGACCGGCTGCCGCACGAGCGAAGTCATCGGCCTGACGCTCGACGCGGTGCATTTGACGGAACGCTTCTGCCGTGCCCTCGGCAAGGGCAATAAGGAACGGCTCGTCTCGTTGAATCCCGTCGCGATCGCGGCGCTCGAGGCGTACCTCGCGCACGAACGGCCGCTGCTCGCCCGCGAAGACTCGCGACATCTCTTCGTGAGCCGGAGCGGCAAGCCGCTGACGCGGGTCATGATGTGGATGCTCGTGAAACGTTACGCCGGCAGAATCGGTGCGAGCCGACAGGTCAGCCCGCACACCCTGCGCCACAGCTTCGCCACGCACATGCTCGCCGGCGGCGCCGAAATCCGCGCCCTGCAGGAGTTGCTGGGCCACGCGAGCATCCGCACGACGCAAATCTACACCCACGTCGAGCACAGCCGCCTCAAGTCGGTGCATGCGAAGCACCACCCACGCGGCTAAGTGAGAAGGGAAGAATTGAGAAGATAGAAGTCAGAAGAGTTCTCCGCGGCGGAAGAAGCTGGTGAAGCCCGAGAGCCTCACTTCTTCCGTCCTCAGTTCTTCCGTTCTCAACATAGCACTCTGGTTCGGTCTTGCGACGGACGGAAGTCGTCCGCTACACATTCGTCTCCTGCGTACAGGAGGACGATGCGATGCGTGCTCGACGTTTGCAACTGCTGTGCTTGGCGGTCGCCCTTCCGGCTTGCACCGCTCTCTCAACGAGCGACTCGCCGTCCGCCGCGGTCGTTGAAACCTTAACGGAACTGTCGCCGGGCGCCCGTTGCCGCGTCACGTTGCGGCCTGTGAATGAGCGGATGCGTTCGGACTCGCAACTCACCTACGAAGGCACCGTCAGCCGGGTCTCGACGGCCGAGCTGACGCTTGAGGACGCGTCGATCGAGGCGACGTCGCGCAACGCACCTGCGATCAAGACGAACCTGCCGTTCGTCGATCGCCACTTCGCAAACGTCTGCGTCATTCAGCAGTCGCTCGACGCCCCCGTCACCATTCCGGTCGCGAAGATCGAACGCGTTCAGCCGATTGAAGCAATGCCGGCGTCGCTCGAGACGAGCGACCGCGCCGTCGAAGCGGATTCTTCCGCGCGCGACGCTTCATGAGCTGTCGGCGTTCGATGATCGCCGTTTGTCGCGTGATCCGTCTCGCGCGACCTCATATCGACGACACGCCATCGATCGGCCGCGCGAACGGTCGGTCGCGGCGGTTTGTCGTTTCTCCTGCACCGACGGTCGGATGCGACGTGCGAGGGCCGGTGCTTCGTATGCGGCACCGGAATTGCCTTTGAGTCTCTCGTCTTGCACTGAGTCGGCGATCTCAGGAGGCGGCGATGAGAACGACGTACGAGTCGGTCCTGCACACCGCGGTCATTGCTCCGGTCCTCGTCCTCGCAGCCGGCATCGCGATCGTGTGCCTGGCTTGCCGAATCGCTTCGAGAATCGGCGACCGGCTCTCCGGCGAGCGTCCCTGGCGTCGTTCTGGGTTTGACGGGCTGAGGGCGGCATAATCTCGTCGATGCGAGCCTGACAGGGACGCGGCGGAGAGATCTTTATGCTCAAGGAAACGCTTGCCCGCCTCGCTCTGCGGGCTTCGGATCGGGATTATGACCCGCGGCACGCGATTCTCGATCTGTCATCCGAGCTGCTGGCGTTACGCGATGCGAGCGCGACGCTGCCGCCGCACCTTCACGCCGAATTTCATGACCCGCTCACGGACGTCGAGCAGGTTCAGCCGAGCTTTCCGAGTCGATGTGCGACGTCGCCGCTGTTCGACCGTGCCGGCATGGGACAGCTCGGTCGAGATCGGGCGGAGCGACTCGTGCAAAGGTTGAGGGCGATCGCTGCGACCATCGAGCGATCCGAGAGGCTTTGACGGGCTTTCGACCTTATTACTGTCGCTCACCTTGATACCGTTGCACCGGTGGAGCCGTTCTCAGGTATTCGCCCGGTTTGTGACGAAAGTCCCGCGGGCCTAGAATGTGCGGTGATGGCCGATCCGGTCGACCGGGGTCGTCGTCCGCCTTCCCGCCCCCGACGGTCCCGCCCCGCATGTCGCACGATTCACACGCCGACCGGTTCACCGCCGGCCCGCATTTCGACTACGACCCGCGAACCCGCGTCGTGTTCGGTCCGGGTCGCCTGTCGCGATTGGGCAAGGTCGCGAAGGAACTCGGCTGCGACCGCGTGCTCGTCTGCACCGACGCCGGCATCCGTGCCGCCGGTCATGCCGAGCGCGGCATCGAGTCGCTGCGGGCGGCGGGGCTTCACGTCACGGTGTTCGACGAGATCCACCCCAACCCCACCACCGACGACGTCGAACGCGGCGTCACGATCGCCCGCGACGCGCGAGCCGACCTGCTGGTCGGTCTTGGCGGCGGGTCGAGCATGGACACCGCCAAGGGCGTCAACTTCGTGCTGACGAACGGCGGGCGACTCGCCGACTATCAGGGCTTTGGTAAAGCGACGAAGCCGATGCTGCCGATGATCGCCGTCCCCACCACCGCCGGCACCGGCAGCGAGGCGCAATCGTTCGCCGTGATCGGCGATGCGACGACGCACGTGAAGATGGCCTGCGGCGATCGGAAGGCGGCCTTCAAGATCGCGATTCTCGACCCGGAGCTGACGGTCAGCATGCCGCGGGCCGTGACGGCCGCGACCGGCATCGATGCTCTCAGTCATGCCGCCGAGACGTACGTCACGCGGCCTCGCAACGACGTGGCGCAGCTTTTCGGACGCCGCGCCTGGTCGCTGCTCGCCGAGAATCTGCCGACCGTCATCGACGAGCCCAACAACGTCGAAGCGCGGGGGGCGATGCTGCTGGGAGCGCATTTCGCGGGCGCCGCGATCGAGAACAGCATGCTCGGCGCCACTCATGCGCTCGCGAACCCGCTGACGGCTCGCTACGACACGACGCACGGCCTCGCGGTCGGAATCATGCTGCCGCACGTGATCCGCTTCAACGCCTCGACGGTCGGCGAACTCTATGCCGACCTCGCCGATGATCTCGACCTGTGCGACCGCGGCGACCCCGAGGCCCCGTTCAAGCTCGCCGACTTCGTCAGCGGCCTCGTCAGGAAGGCGGGCGGCCCCACGACGCTCACCGAATGCGGCGTCGATCCCGCGACGCTCTCCGACCTCGCCGAGCTGGCGGCGAAGCAATGGACCGGCAACTTCAATCCTCGTCCAGTGGATGAGGCCTCGCTTGAGGAGCTTTACCGATGCGCGATGTAACCCGCCGTGAAATGCTGGCGACCTCCGCCGGCATGCTTGCCCTTCCGTTGATGTCGAGACTCGGCCTCGCGGGTCAAGCACCGCCAGCCGCGCCGGCGGAGTGGACGAGTTTCCGCAACGGACCACAGTTGCTGGGTCTGTCGGGCGTCGCGCTGGCGGACAAGCTCGACGTTCTCTGGACGCTCGACGCTCCGGACGGCGTGACGGCCACCGCGGCGATCGTCGGCGACAAGGTCTTCGTCGCCGGCTTGTCCGGCGAACTGCATCGTGTCGAGCTGAAGACCGGCAAGATCGACTGGACGTACAAAAGCGTCGAAGACGTGAAGCCGAACACCTTCGCCCCCGGCTTCAAGGCCTCGCCGACGGTCACGGAAGACACCGTCTATCTCGGTGACGAAGACGGCGTGTTCCATGCGGTCGATCGTGAGACCGGACGGCGGAAATGGATCTTCACGACCGACGGTGAGATCATCAGCAGCGCGACCGTGAACGGCGAAGTCGTGCTGTTCGGCTCCTACGACAACACGCTGTACTGTCTCGATCGCAGAACCGGCGAGAAGAAGTGGGCCGTCGTGACCGAAGGCTACGTGCACTGCACGCCCGCCGTCTCGGGTGGAAAGACCTTCATCGCCGGCTGCGACGAGCATTTGCGGGCGATCGACATCGCCACCGGCGAAGTCGCCGTTGATATGCCCATCGGAACGTACCTCATCGCGTCGCCGGCGACGCGTGAGGGGGTGCTCTACTTCGGCACCTACGCGGCGACGGTCGTGGCGATCGATTGGGCGAAGAAAGAGACCGTCTGGACTTACGAAGCGGGCCGCGACTTTCCGTTCCAGTCGTCCGCAGCCGTCACCGACGACGTCGTCGTCGCCGGCGGCCGCGACAAGAACGTCCACGCGATCGACCGCAAGACGGGCAAAGGAATATGGAAGTTCCCGACTCGCAGCCGCGTCGATAGCTCGCCGGCGATCGCCGGCGAGCGCGTTTACGTCGGCTCGTCGGACCGGAATCTCTACTGCCTCGATCTGAAGACGGGCAAAGAGGTCTGGACGCACAACGTCGGCCAACCCGTGATCGCGTCACCCGCGATCGGCGAAGGCGTGCTCGTCATCGGCGGCGACGGCAACAATGGGCAGGTCTTCTGCCTCGGAAAGAAATAGTGGAACGATTCGTCTAAAACTGTGGGTCGATCGGACATTCGGAAGGGAACCGCGGATGGACGCGGATCACGCGGATGAATGAATATGACGGTACGTTCTCGGCGGCCGTTCGGCACGGACGTCTCGACAGAGCCGTCCCCTGCGTCCGCCGGACCGACGGCAGATCGTATCCGTGTTTGTCCGTGCAATCCGTGGCGCTTCTCGAACGCGAAGCCGGCCCACGAAATGAGGCGAGACGGTCTACCACGAAAGGCGCGAAACGCATGAAAGAGTCAACCACGGAATTCGCGGAATGAACGGAAAGGCACAGACCTTCGTCCCGTTCGAGGACATCAACGGGCTTTCGACCAGCCCCTTTCGTGGTTCTTCGTTTCCGTCCGTTCCGTGTCTTCCGTGGTCCTCCGCCCGCACGAGAAGCATAAGTCAAATCAGCCTGATTGGTCCACGAAGAGGGCGGGCCTGTGCCTGACCGCGCCGAAGGTCGCGCCGTTCCATTCCAAACATTTTTCCGGCTGGCGAGGAATCTCTCACCCCGCCGCTCTCGCTTCACGACTTACGTCGATTCTTGGACCTCAATTCGCGTAAGGATGAGGGTGTCTGTCCTAGGAACCGGGCACCCGGAGGCCGCACGGAACGCGGCCCGCACAACTCGGCTGTGATTCGGAACACGGGCGGCTTCACCACACCGCCCCGAAACTGCATCCGGAGCGATGCAGCCGCATCCGGTTGAGGCACAAGGGGACGTCCCCGCACTTTGGGTTGAGGGATGAGAGTCGAGGGTTGAGCGGAGCACACCTGGCGGCTGATCGCTGTCGGCGAAATGCTCTCAGCTCGACGCTCGCAGCGGCGATAACGTCGAATTGGACGAACGGGCCGGCGCGGTCCTGGCTTCAGGAC
>JACCRE010000358.1 GCA_013813775.1 Planctomycetaceae bacterium | reverse complement strand
AATGGCGACACGGCGGGCGCTCTCAGTTCGACGCGACTTCCTCACTCCCTGTCGGTCCTCGACAGGCGAGGGAAATCACAGCCGCCCCGTTATCGCAAATTACCCAGCATGGCGCAATCGCCCTGCCTGTCTTCGCCAACGGCGCAGGCGCGCTTCAGTTTCGGCCATCCGGCCGAAAGCACGCTGCCCGCAGGGAAACGCGGGTCGCACCAATCGCCACTTCCGTAGGTTGCGTCCGACGGGCGGTTTTTCTACAACCCGCTCCCTTCTTGAGGAGCCGGCGATGAAAGTCCGTCCCGCTGTCGTCCGCGCCGCCGCTGTCGCTGCCGTTCTTGCGCCGTTCTCGATGTCGGTGATCGCCCACGCTGTGGGGGACACGATGAGCCAGGCGAAAACCGCTGAACGGCCGGCACTGGCCTTTCGCGAGTATATGCTGAACCTGGGACGCGTGCCCGAAGGCCGTCCGGTCCCCGCTCGCTTCTGGTTTACGAACACCGGCGACGCGCCGTTGACGATCCTCGACTTCAAACCGAGCTGCGGTTGCCTCACGCCGCAACTCGACAAGCGCGATTTCGCCCCCGGCGAGCAAGGCACGTTCGTCGTCGTGGCCGACACGGCCGGGACGTCGCTCTCGGAAAAATCCGACGAGACCGGCAACCTCGACCAGGTCAAACAGCACTTCGTCGATGTGCGATACGACGCCGGGGACGGCGAGCGGTTCGAGCGAGTGAACATCAAGTTCGTGCTGCCGGCCCGCCGCGTGACGGTCGAGCCGCGCAGCCTGCTCGTCTATCAGTTCAACGACCAGCCGACGGACCGCGAGATCGTCGTGACCGACCGGAGATCCCCGCCGATCACCGTCACGAAAGTCGAGTGCCTCAGCGGCGTGGTGAGCGTGGCCAGCGAGATCGCCGATGCGAGCGACGATCCGACGCGGGCCAGACTCGCGATCACGATTCCCGCGCCGAGGCAAAGCCTGCGCACACTCGTGACCATCCACACGAACGATCCCGACCAACCCCGCATTCACGTTCCCATCATCGTGCAGGTGCCCGAGAACCGGCCCACGCCGGTCAGCCGAACCCCGCTCGATCTCGTGCCGCGAAACGCCGCGCGGCGTTAGAGAAAACCGACGAGCCGGAAGCGTCAGCGACCGGAGTTCTCGGGGGGGCAAGCTCACCCGATCGCTGACGCCCTCGGCTGGCGGCCGTTACCATGCTCTGGCACCACTTCCGAGACCGGCCGCGCGAGCACGAACGTTGAACTGTATCGTTGAGCCGCCGCGAGCCCCGCCCGCCGGCGTCGGTCCTGTGCACGGCATCCGGCGCATTGGCCGAGGGATTCTGTCGTGGTTGATGATTCCCTGTTTTCTCGTGGGCAAGTGGTACGGCGGAACGGCCGCGCGACTCGACGATCCCGCCCGTGAAGCCGACGGTCTGACGATCGTGCTCACGGGCATTCAAGGACGCAGCCTGTTTGAGCAGCAGATCGCCTTGGGCATCGCCGATGCGGGCGTGTCGGGACGCATTGAAATCGTCGACTGGACGACCGGGAACCCGCTCCGCTTCCTGCAACACCTTCGGGGACGAGATTTGGCCGCCGAAGCCGCAATTCATCTCGCCGATCGCATCGCCGCTTATCGAATGGCACGGCCCGACCGCCCCGTCCACATCGTCGGCTACTCGGGCGGCGGTTACGTCGCACTGTTGATCCTGGAAGCGTTGCCGGTGGAGATCGATGTCACGACAGCCACCTTGATGGCCCCGTCGGTATCGCCGTATCTCGACGTCGTGCCGCTCAGCGAGAAGACGCAGTGCGGCCTGACGCATTACTGCTCGCCGTTCGATCTCGCTGTGCTTGGGTTGCTCACGTCCGTGATCGGCACCACCGACGGTTGGCACTCACCGTCGGCGGGACTCGTCGGCTTTCATCCCGAAGGGCTTGTACTCCCCGGTGAGGATTCGGGAACGACCAGCAGCCCCGCCGTCGCAGGACGCTACCGGCAACGCCGCTTCCGGCTCGCTTGGCTCTCACAGTTCCACTACGGCGGCCATTTCGGCTACGCGAACCGCGTCTGGGCGTGCGAGACGCTGGGACGAACGCTTGTTGAGAATTGAGAGTGGAGAGTTGGGTGCGGCTCTCCCGCACCGCGTGCGTCTTCCCTGGAATCATACCCTTTCCAAGTTGAAATGACGCGTAAGCGAGATCCGCAACCTCAGGCCGGCATGAAGGTTACAGAGTCGCTGCCGCGCTGCTTCAAGTTGGAGTCCGTATTACAGTTGTCTTTCTGCAAAAGGCCTGCATAGTCTTGAGCCCATCCCCAGGAGGTCGGGATGGATGCGCAGGTGACGGAGCGGGATGTCGTGCGGTGGTCTCGGGAACTGGACCGCGTGGCCGAGCGGATCCGACCGCGGTTCGGCCGGCGGGAGCTCCGGGCACGTGCTCCGGTGTACCCCAAAGGGCTCGTCGCCAGCCTGGAGCGGAAGAACGGCTGGCCAAGCCCACTGAGTGGCAGTTGGTAGAGTTCGCCGGCGACATCGTACCCACGAACCTTCAGCACTTCATCGGCCGCGCGAGATAGGACGTCGATACGGTTCGCGGACGACCTCGTCCGTTGCGTCGCCGGGCATCTGAGCGAGCCGGACGGCGTGCTGATCGTCGACGAGACCGGCTTCTTCAAGAAGGGCGCCATGAGCAGCCGGCGTCGGACGCATGTATCCTGTATTCGGGCACGGCGGGCCGCATCGAGAACCGTCAGATCGGCGTGTTCTGCGCCTACCGTTCCAAGATGGGCCAGCATTGAACATCGTGTCCGCGTCCCACAGCTTCCTCACGATCTCGACACCGAGAGTCTCTCCTCCCCCACGCAAAGGCCCCTGAAACTCTCATCACACCTGGATCCTGGTTTGGGGAGCAGGCCAGCAGCTCCGTGGTGGAGGCGCCGGGATTGCGAAGACGGTGACACGATCAGCTAATCCGCTGACTGTCGGCGAGGGTCCGTGACAACACGTGAAGAGGGCGATCGGACGCAAGTTCCAGGGTTGAAAGGGCGGACGGGCACTTTGCCTGCCCTTCTTGACAGAACTCAAAAACGCCTGCTAAGAACCTCGCCCTTTCGATGAGCATCTTACATCACTCCTCTTACCGCCCGCGCGAGCCTCGCCACCGCCTCGCTGAGACTGTGAGGGTCGAGGACGCCGAAGCTGAGGCGCATTTGGTGCCGTGGTCGCGTTCCTGATTCGTCGCCGTAGCAGAGTTCGCCCGGCACGTACATGACCTGTTCGATCTTCGAGGCTCGCTCGAACAACGACGATTCGAAACCCGTGTCGATACGTTCTGGCAGGCTCATCCAGACGTAGAGACCGCCGTCGGGACGCACCCAGGTGACGCCGTCGAGGCCGGCGAATTCTCGATCGAGGGCGGCGAGCAGGGCGTCGCGCTTCGTGCGATAGCCCATGCGCACGACGTTCGTGTGCGGCACGTACCAGCCTTCTTCGAGCACCGTCGCGACGATCTGCTGATTGAGATGCGCCGAGCCGAAGTCTTCGTTGCCTTTGCGGGCGCAGATCGCTTCAACAAGGCCGTTCGGCGCGATGCCGAAGCCGACACGCAGTCCGGGCGAAAAGCTCTTCGAGAAGGTGCCGGCGTAGATCACCGATTCGCCAGTCGCATCACATGATCTCACGCTCGGCGACGGATCACCGTCGTAGCGGAGCTCGCGATACGCCGCGTCTTCGAGGATGTGGATGCGCTGCTCGCGCGACCACTTGTTCGCGATCTCGACGATCTGTCGTCGTCGCTCGGCTGAGAGGCTGTAGCCGCTGGGGTTTTCGAAATCGCTGACGAGGTAGATCAGCTTTACGCGGTTGAGCTCGCCCGCGGCGTTGAGTTCTGCGAGCTTCGCATCGAGAGCCTCCGGCTGCATGCCCGATTCGTCGGTCTCGATGCAAACCGACTGCGCACCCACCCCGGCGACGGTTCCGAGAAACACGAAGTACGTCGGCGACGCGACGAGGCACAGATCGCCGGGGTCGAGCAGCACCTGCGCGACGAGCGACAGAAACTGCTGCGACCCGTTCGTCAGAATCACCTGATCGAGCTCGATGCCCAGGTCGTCGACGCTGCGACCTTCGAGAGCAGCGAAGTGCGCCAATAGGGACTTGCGCAATCGCTCGGCGCCCGAGGTATGCCCGTACTGCAGCGCATGACGGCCCCAGGCTTGATCGCTCAGCACGATCTCAGCGGCCCTGCGCACCGTCTCGACGGGAAGCGTCGTCGCATCGACGAGCCCCGCCGCCAAAGACAGGCACTGCGGGTTCTCGACCCCTTGCCGCATCAGATAGCTAATCGCCTGCCCGGCCGCCCAGTCGGCGCGGCGGGAATGGCGAACGGGAGCGAGCGGCGTCTCAGTCGATCCAAACATGATCTTTTGTGGGTGCTGAAGACAACCGAGCCGGGAGCGTCAGTGACCGGAGCAAATTAACTCGACTCCGGTCACTGACGTTCCCGGCTCGCGAAGGGTCGCCGAACACTAAGTCAGCCGCAATCGTTTTCTCGCAGCGAGGAGTCCTTCCACGAGCGCGTCGACGTCGGCTTTGGTGTTATACACGCCGAAGCTCGCCCGGATCGTCGCCGGCACTCCGAGTCGCTCATGCAGCGGCATCGTGCAATGATGCCCGTGTCGCACGGCGATGCCGTTGCGATCGAGCAGGAAGTTCAGATCCTCGGCGGCGGCGCCTTGCACCGTGAAGCTGATGATGCCGCCTTTGCGTGCTGGCGACGGACCATAGATCACAAGCCCGGGCAGGCTCTTAAGTTGCTCATGGGCATAAACCGTCAATGCGTGCTCATGAGCGGCGATCCGACCTAAACCGATGTCGGCGACGTAGTCGATGGCAGCGCCCAAGCCGATCGCTTCGGCGATGGGTGGCGTGCCGGCCTCGAATTTCGCGGGGAGCGGGGCCGGCGTGAAGTGATCGTCGTGGACTCGTTCGATCATGTTGCCGCCGCCGAACGCGGGCGGCATCGCTTCCAAGAATTCGCGACGACCGTAGAGCACGCCGATGCCCGTCGGGGCGTAGAGCTTGTGTCCGCTGAAGACGAGAAAATCGACATCCAGCTCTTGTACGTCGGTCGGAAGATGCGGAATGCTTTGCGCCGCATCGACGACGATGACCGCTCCGACAGCGTGGGCGGCGTCGGCGAGTTCCTTGATCGGGTTGATCGTGCCGAGCACGTTCGACAGTTGAGTGACCGCGACAAGCTTCGTGCGACTCGTGATCGCTTCATCCATGCGAGACAGGTCGAGACGACCGTCATCGGTCATCGGCAACATGCGAATACGGGCGCCGATCTCTTTGGCGAGCAGCTGCCAGGGGACGAGGTTCGCATGATGCTCCATCGGCGTGACGACGATCTCGTCGCCCGCCTTCACGTTCGCTCGTCCCCACGAAAGCGCGACGACGTTCAGCGCGAGCGTCGATCCCGACGTGAAGAGGATCTCGTCGGAAGACGAGGCGTTGAGGAACGCCCGCACCTTCTCGCGTACGGCTTCCAGCGACTCGGAAACCTTCAGCCCGAGCGTGCTCTTGCCGCGATGCACGTTCGAGTAATAGGTCTCATAGCACCCCAGCACCGCATCGAGCACCTGCCGCGGCTTTTGGGCGCTCGCCCCGCTGTCGAGATAGACGAGCCGCTTCCCGTTCGGCAGCGGCCGATTCAGGATCGGAAAATCGGCGCGGACGGCGTCGATATCGAGTGTCGGTTGTATTGCACCGGATTCCATGGACGCGTTAAGCCGCCAGATGAGCCGGCGGGCTCGCCTTTCCAATAGCTGGCGGCTTGACTTGGTTCGTCGTCATGCCAGATTCGCCGCCTCTCGCTGAATCCGCTTCACCATCCCCGCGAGACCGTTCTTCCGGGCCGATGACAGGTGCCGATCGAGTCCCAATTTCGTGAACACGCCAGCGATGTCGGTTTCCATCACTTCGCGCGGAGTCTTGCGGTTGTAGACCGTCAGCAGCACGGCGATGAGACCTTTGACGATCATGCCGTCGCTGTCGGCGTGGATGTCGAGACGCGTCTCGCCGTCGTCGTCCGCCGTCGATTGCACGGTAAGCCAGACCATGCTCTGACACCCGTGCACGCGGTTTCGTTCGGTCTTCTCCTCCGTCGGCATCGGCGGCAACTCGAAACCCAGATCGATCAGGTATTCGCACCGGTCCTCCCACGAGCCGAGAAACTCAAACTCGTCGAACAGGTCATCCACGGTCAATTCCGGAAGCGACTTCACCTGTGACCCCAAACGTGATGGCGAACACGGTCATTCTACGAACGTCGTCGGAGCGAACCAAGGAGAGGAAGCGAACCGCAGAGACACGGAGATCGCAGAGGATGTTCTCGTTCTTTGTCGTCTCTGCGTCACCGCGGCTCTGCGGTTGTCGCTTTTCACGACCGCAGGTCGTACTCCTTGATCTTGCGGTAGAGCGTCCGCTCGCCGATGCCGAGCATGTTCGCCGCTTCCTCACGTTTGCCGTTCGTGATTTCGAGCGCCCGCTGCATGTAGTACTTCTCGACCTCTTCGAGAGGGCGGCCGATGAGCGTGTCGGCGCCGGCGGGGCCTTCGGTCACCGGTCGGTCGTCCTCTTCCGGACGGACGAGGGCCGCGACTTCGTCGGGAAGATCATCGGCGTCGAGCAGACCGTCCACATCGAGCACCAGCATGCGTTCGACGCTGTTGCGAAGCTGACGGATGTTGCCGGGCCAGTCGTAGCTCAGCAACGCCTGCCGTGCTGCACGGCTAAAGCCGCGAACTTCCTTCTGGTAACGAACGCTCAGCTCTTTCATGAAGTGATCGAGCAGCAGCGGGATGTCGCTGCGGCGGTCTCGCAACGGCGGCAGCGAGATCGAGATCGTGTTCAGACGGTAGTAGAGGTCTTCGCGGAACTTCTTGTCGGCGACGAGCCCCTTGAGATCGGCGTTCGTCGCCGCGACGAGCCGCACGTTGATCGAGACCTCTTCGTTCGAGCCGAGCCGGGTGATCTTGCGCTCTTCGAGCACGCGCAGCAGCTTGACCTGCACGTCGAGCGGCATTTCACCGACTTCATCGAGGAACAGCGTGCCGCCGTTGGCGTATTCGAACTTGCCGATCCGCTTGCCGACAGCGCCGGTGAACGCGCCGGTTTCGTGGCCGAAGAGTTCCGATTCCAGGATGCTCGCCGGCAGGGCCGCGACGTTCAGCGGGACGAACGGCTTGTTCTTCCGCGGGCTGTTCTGATGCAATGCCCGCGCTACGAGTTCCTTGCCGGTGCCGTTCTCGCCCAGAATCATCGCCGTGCTGTCGGTCGGCGAGACGTTCTTCAGGATCTCGATGACCCGCCGCATCTGCGGGCTGGTGCCGACGACGCCTTCAAAGCCGAATTTCTCGTCGAGCCGCCGCGACAACTCGGCGTTCTTGCGGATCAGCCGGACGCGCTGGCTCGCCTTCTGAACCGCCCCCCGCAACTCGTGAATGTCGAGCGGCTTGGGCAGATAGGTGAAGGCCCCGTGCTGCATCGCGGTCACGGCCGAGTTGATGCTGCCGTGGCCGGTGACGACGATGACCTCGGCCTCGGGCAGTTCTTCCTTGGCCTTGGTGAGAATCGCGAGGCCGTCGACGTCGTCCATTCGCATGTCGGTGACGACGACATCGAACATCTCGCTTTCGATGAGTTGCACGCCCCGATTGCCGCTCGTCGCGATCGTGCTGTCGCATCCGATGGGCGCAAGGCTCGCTGCCACCGCCTGCGCGTGCCCCTCGTCGTCATCGACGATCAGCACGCGGATGGGAATGCCCTCCACGTCGTCGTTCTGTTTGCCCTGCCCCGCCATTCCGCTGATTGTCGCGGCCGGCGAGAAAGGGGCAAGGGAACGCGGGGAGAGCGAAGGCAAAGACTCGCGGCAAGCGGCAGCCGAGCCATATGGTTTCATTAGTTCCTATGCCGCCGAATCTCCGGCGCCTGCCCCGCGATGAGCAGGCCTTGTTCGACCGCTATCGGCTTCTGGCTCTTGCCTTGTCCGTACATCCAATAGGTGAAGTAGAAACATCCAATAGGTGAAGTAGAACGAACTCGGCGTCTCCACGGCTTGAATCTCGAGAGGCCGGAATGGCCCGATGTTGACCGAGCCTCATTGGGCGACAAGGTTGATGTCGGTCCCACCGCCGAGCGTGTGCGGAATGGCATGGCCGCGGTGATAGCGAGCTCCCGCGCCCTTGGGATGGCGTTTCATGCGCGAGACATCGCGCTCGTCGGTGTGCTTGCCGCGGCCGATTCCCCAGGCGGCGATGAGTCGCCCGCGGCCAACGTCGAACAGGTATGAGAAGTTGTCTGGACTGACTTCGACGATGTCCCACTCGCTCATGGAAGACGTGTAATCCTCCAGCCAGATCTCCTTGAGATAAGGCAGGACGTCGGCCTCGAATGTTCGCTCCGACACCGATCGATTGATCGTTCCCAGCA
Organism: Planctomycetaceae bacterium; assembly: GCA_013813775.1. Lineage (GTDB taxonomy): Bacteria > Planctomycetota > Planctomycetia > Planctomycetales > Planctomycetaceae > JACCRE01. The sequence goes on along the minus strand of JACCRE010000358.1, from coordinate 27,871 downwards.
GGCTGGCGAGTCGTGGGTCGGCAGGCATTGGGATGAGCGGGGGACCGAAGTGCCGCCGCAACAGATTGACCGCGACGCGCAGCGTTGACTGAAGCTATCGCCCGTCCAAGGCGGCGTCAATTTGTTCCGACTGCGACCGCTGGAATTCGTTCACGGTCATTCCGTTTTGCCCAACCCCTTCAAATGGAATTGTGGCAGCGAGAATCTGCGTCACAGGGGGTGATGACTTCCGTAAAAGATGGATTGAGCCGTCCGAGCGTTGTGGTTGGCGGCATTGCGAGTCTGCTATAATCCACGGCTCGTGGAGCCGGGAAAATCCGGAGAAAGTCCGCTTGCGGGCGGTCAGCTTCAACGAGTCGGCAAGGGCATGAGCGGTTCGAAGAACTGGCAGGCGGGTCGGCGGCCGGATGGGCATGGGCGTCGGGCCGAATGGTCCTATCGCAGCGACCGCCGGTCGGTGAGCGCGTCGCGTCGTCACCGCGTCGGTCAACTGACGCTGGGTTTCATTGGGCTCGCGCTGCTCGCAGGTGCAATCGGGCAGTTGGCGTTGCGCTACCAGCCGGTGTCGCGCCCCGCACTTGCGGTGATCGGCGATCCGCTTTACCGCGACCTCGAGCTGCCGCCGAACGCCGGTGCCGACCAGCAGAACCACATTGATCTCGTCCGGCTTCAGCGAGACGCCGGGCATCTCTTCGCCGATGTCGGTGATGATGCCGATCGCGATTGGAATCTGCTGACCGCCGATCGCGTGTTCGGAGAGTCGCGCGATCGGCTCAGGACCATTTGCCGCGAACTCTCGGACGACGAGCGGGTCGTGGTGATTTACTGCGGCTTGCTCGGTTACGCGCGCGACGGGGCAGCGGTGCTGCTCGTCAGCGATGAAAGCGGCCGCGACCGTCAATTCTCGGCGACGGAGTGGCTCCAAAGCCTCGATGCCGCGGCCGACGAAGCCAAAGCCCGCGTGTTGGTGCTGCTCGATCCGGGGCCAGCGATCACCTCGTGGGACCGCGGCATCCTAGGCCGCGATTTCACATCACAACTCCGTCAGGAATTGGAATCGAAGAAGCTCTCCAACCTGTGCGTGATCGTCGCCGCCGGTCCGGGCGAAACGAGCTGGCGGATTACCGATGTTTCGGCATCGGCTCCTGAAGCCAAAGAGGCCGAATCGAAGAAGACTGTTTCCGTGGGTCCGCAGGTCGACGATCTCGGCCGTTCGGTCTTTTCGCACTATGTGGTGAGTGGCTTGCGCGGTGAACGCACTGATACGTCGGGCCGCGCGATTGGCACTGCCGACGATGGCCCGAAGGGCAATCGAGACAGCCGCATTTCGGCGGACGAACTCTACGCCTACGTCGCCCAAAACGTGAGCCAATGGGTGCGAACGCATCGCGGCGTCGAACAGACCGTAATGCAATTCGGTGGTCCGGGGAACTTTACGATCGGCGCCGTCACAGCGTGGCCTAAAGAAAGGTCCACGCACGTCGAAGTTATTGAAGGCTCTGCGGTCAAACCGGTTCCAGCCTCGTCCAAGGACGAAAAGTCGAAGGCCGGGAAAAAGGAGCAAACCGCCGCCGCTGATGCGCCATCATCTGAGCCGGGAGTCTCGCCGTCGCTGGTGGCCGACCACCGCCTTACTGAGTTGTGGAAGCGCCGCGACGAGCTTGCCGAATCGGTTCCGCCGGCTGATGAAGTGACGACCGACGACTGGCGAGCGTTGCAGGAACGGCTGCTTGCTGCCGAACAACGGGTTCGCTTTGGACTGATCGATGCCGCCGATCGATTGCTGGACGAATCGGAAACGCTGATCGCCAAGATCGCAACAAAAGTCGAAGGGGCCGAACTCACGAAGCGTTTCGGTGGAAGCTGGCATCGCCCCTTCCTGTCGACGCTTCCCGTCGCGACGGCGGTGGCCCCGGCGAAACCCAATGCTGCCGAACCGAAGCGGAGCGCAGCGGAGCCAGCCGCACCGCCACCTCCCGAGTTGTCCGCCCAGCTTGAAGAAGCCTCGAAGGCGCCCGCTGGGATGCCCATCCCGAACGAGCAGGCTCTGCGCGATCGACTCGTGAACCGTGACGCACGATCCGTAGCTCTCGACTGGATCGTCGCCTCAGCCGAGCAAGCGACGTCGCATGATCGAGTGACTGCGATTGCGAGAGTCGCTGCGCTCATCCCCGCTGCGGAGAATTCGCCGGAGCTGCGGGCCATTCAGCGGTTTGCCGAAGCATCCGTGAACTGGAACGGCGTCGACGCAGCATCTCAGGTCGCACAGGCCGCACGCTGCATCGCGTTGCTGGGCCGGTTCGGACGGGTGGGGCTGTCAGACCCGCAGTCTCTGTCCGCGTCTCGTCAATCTCTTGCGGAAGGGTTGCTCGCGCTCGCTGCCGCTCAACGCTGGCTGATTCTCGCTGGCGACGCCGAAGAGGCGGACCGGCATTTGCGACGTGCGGAAACGGCATTGCGGCGCGTGGAAGTCACGACGACGGCAATTTCGACCGCGCGTCGCTTTCAAGCCCGGCTGCGCGATCAACTTCCCGAGTTGACGTCGTGGGCAGCCGAAGTGCGCGAACGAGAACGGCAGACGACCGCCGACGACGGCCAATACGATCGACTTCGACAACTCGCTACCGAACTCCAGAGTATCGAGCACGACGCCGCGATCACTCCGGACGCGAACTGGGGACTGATTCGAAGCCGGATCGATGCGGCGTGGGCGTCGGCCGACATCGACGACGCGAGCGGAACGGGAGCCGATCTGTCGGCGTTGATCGCCGGCGAACAACGTCTCGCTCGCCTGTTGCGCCAATTCGACATTCGGATGTCCGAAACGAACGCCGACGAGACGCTCACGGCGAAACTCCGAGAAATCAGCGCGGCACTCGAAGGTGTTCCGCGAGGCATCGCGAACGCGATCGCCGAAGGTGGACAGAGCGCGAGCTGGCTGGGCATCGAATCACAGTTGAATCGCGTACGATTGCCGGAACTCACGGCCGATCGTCGTGACCGGCTGCGTCAGGAACTGGCAGGGATGGCGTTGGCTTCGTCGTCGTCTGCCTTGTCCGAAGATTCCCCAAGATGGCGTCCGGGAACCTGGCAGGGATTCTGGGCGCGGCAGGTGCTACGTCCGTTCGTTGAGGTCACTGATTCGGCATCCTCGCATGCTTCGTCGGAGCGCATGGCTCAGGTCGATACCGCTTGGAACGCGTTCCTCGACGGCGCGAAAGACGGTGAGGCGACGAAGTCGCTCTCACTGCGGTCGGAACTCGGCAATCGCGTTCGCATACTGGCCGAAGTGAGTCGGCGCAGCCACAGCCCGAACGACTCCATCACCGCGCGCACCGAGAGCGTGGCGTTCCTGCTGGAACTCTTTGCAGACGCCGATGCGCTCGTTGGGGCCAAGACCGACCTCCGCGAGGCGTGGGCGAGCCTTTCGATTGCTGACCGACCGTCGGCCTCGGCGGACGGAAGCCTGCTCTTGCGTCCCATCGGCGGAGAGTTGGCGGCGTCCAACTCGGTCGTCGCTGCCGATGGCTCACGTGAGGCAACTTTGCCGCTGCGCTCGTTTCCGAAGCGGGGACAGCTCTACGTCAAATCGAGCGATGCGACTAATCCGGTGGATCTGTTTCTCGCCGGCCAGCCCGTTCGCGGCGGCGAACTCCCTCTTGAGGCCGTCGACCCGCAGCCGACGATTCGCTTTCGTTCGAATCTTATCGGACGCGAAGTCGTCATCGTCGCACTCGTCGATCGAGATGGCTTCCCGATCTCGATTCACCGCGTTGATGTCGTCCCGGAGGTGAGCCAGGACCGCTGGCGGATCAGGTTCGGCAGCGGTCCCGATGGTGCGGTCGTGCTGACGGACGCCGTCGGCGTGTTGAGCCTTCCGCCCGCGACCGTCGAGCCGTTGACGGTCTTGCCGTTACTGGAGTTCCCGGCCGCGGCGGCGACTCAAACGGCGACGATCGAAGTTCAGCGGCGCGAGAGTCCGGATTCGTCGGAATGGACGACGGTGCTTGGCCCAAAGACGTTTTCGCTACGTGACGACGCGGCTGGCCGCATCGATGGCGACCTCCGGCGGATTCCGTTGGATTTCGCCCCGGAATCGGCCGCTCCGGCGGCGACGTCCCTTGGGGGAAATGCACCCGCGACGCCGAGTGCCGCGGCGGCAACCTCATTCACGTTTCACAACGGCTTGCGGTTCCTCGTGCGGATCGACGGCGACGATTTACCGCCGCGTGAGATCTGGCCGGTGACCTTCGAAGCGAATCGGTTCATCGTGGATGACGCCAACATGCCCAACATGAGCCTCGTCAGCCGGCCCGGCGAACCTCCACGCATCGAAGCGGTCTTGACGGCGTCCTCTTCCACAGACCCACGACTGCCGAAGACTCTGCCAATAGAACTTGAGTTCGACCGCCGGCTCGCCGACGTCGTTGGTCAACAGAGGGCGACGCGAGGCTTCATCGCGCCGGGCACCGGAAACACTCTCAATCTCTTCGGACAAATCGCTCCCGACAAGGTCGAAGCCTTCGAGTCACTGTTGGTTTCGCCGGGCGGCGGCGTCTCGCTATCGGTCGGAGGGTTGCCGCGAGCCTATCGTTGGCGATTACGCGGCGGTCGGCAGCCCGATCGCGTCCAGCCCGCAGATACGCCTTTGGAGATCGAGCTCGTGCGAGTTGCGGCCCCGGCAGCGGCTCCGATGGGTGCCGCGGTAGCGCCCGCCGGCGCGGAGCCGCAACCGATAATGCCCGATCCGTCACTCGACGCGGTGATCATTGAGCGATCGGAGTTGGAAGCAGTTTCTCTGCGGTTTCACATCCATCAACTCGACGCCGGTTTCGGCGGTGATGTCGAACGCCGGCCGTGGACGTTGATTGGTCGCCTCTCCGAACCGCGTAACCGTCAGGGCGCGCAGGAGGTCTCCAATGATGCTGTCGTGCGAAGATTCGATACGCAAATGACCGCCTCGGTGACCGGAAGTCGTTGGTCGCTGGCGGTCGCGTCGAAATCCTATGAAGCACCGCTCAAGTTCCGTGCGGCGGGGCGATTCGAACTGACGGCAGTTCTGCGAGCGCCAGGCAACGCCGATGCCGATGCGGCATCCAAGCCTCTGCGCCTCGTGATCGATGACTCTGCTCCCGAGGCTCCGCGTTTTTCGTCTCCGCCCGCGAATGCACCAGTCCCGGCCGATCGAGATATGAAGATCGTTTGTGTTTCATCGGACCCCGAATCGGGCGTTCGGTCGATCGAGCTTCGGGTCGATTCCAACGGCAATGGGGCGTTCGAACCTGAGATGGACTCGGTGAAGCGTTTCGATGAAGCCGATCTCTCGCGCGGCACCGGCGTCGAACCCTGGACTCGCAGCGGCGAAGAAAATGTCGAGTGGGTCGTTCCCGCAAACCTGCTGCCGCCGGCTCCGGCCTCTGGTGTTTTGGACCGCGTCACCATCTGGGCCGTCGCGGAGAATCGGCAAGGCAAGACCACCGAGGCGAAGGCTCTTCGCCTTGATCTGAAGCGGCCGAAGCCCAAACTCCCTCCTCCGCCGACGACAGGCGATATCGTCGTGACCGTCACGCCTAAGCCGAGGCCGCTCGTCGAACCCGAAATCGTGCTCGTCGGTCCCGACGGATCGACCGATAAGCGATCAGGGAAGAACGCCACCTTTTCGAAGCTGAAGCCCGGCAAGTACGAAATCCGCGTCACGCAGGGCAGCACCCAGTTCAAAGGTCAGGGAGAGGCGAGCGTGACGGTCGAAGCCGGCAAGTCGGTGCCGGTGAATATCAAGGTCCAGTAGAACTCCCGTCTCGCCGTCCCGCGCACGATGCTTTCGGCTCGGGGCTATACGAAATAACTCGATGTATCAACTTCTCGCCAGTATTTCTCGCGCGTTCAGTTATGCACGAACCTGGTTCATGTGGCTGGCCGGCGCGACGCGCGACACGGCACTGCCATCATGGTTTTATCAGGCGCTGCATGCGTTGCTCGTGATCGCGACGGTGGTGCTGTTCGGCGCGTTCAGCCCTTGGATCACGGACCCGAACGACGTGAAGGTCTCGGATGCTCCTTTCATCCAGAAGCACTTCTGGGGCTTCGCAGTTCTGCTGCTGTACTTGCTGATTCGAGTCGCGATCTTCGTGATCCGACTCTTGCTCGAACGCGAGGAAGAATTCGACGACATCCGACGCGCCTGGGACGCCGGCATGGCGGCGCTCGATCGCGTCGGGCTCGACATCCAATGGTTGCCGGTCTTCATCGTCGTCGGCGCCGGCGAAGAAGAGGATGCGCTGTTCCGCGCCGCCCGGATGTCGTGGAAGACGACCGCTCCGGGACGCGAAGACGCCGCGCCGGTTCGCATTTACGCGACCGAAGAGGCGATCTTCATTTCATGCACCGGCACCGGCGCTCTCGCCGCTCAAAGAACAACCGTGCTGGAACCGGCGGTGGGCGGCGGCATGGACCGGACTCAGCGCCCGACGGACGGCATCAGTCACAGCGAAACGATCGATCCCGGCTCGATGGGTGCGAGAGCCCCGCAAGGCGGAGGGATCGCGACGATCGACCCTTCATCGTGGTCGGCCGGCGGCGCGGAAGCCGCCCCGCGACCGGCGGCGTACGGCACCGCGACGGGCACGATGGTGGCGCCGGGTGCGGCGAGCGGCACGTTGTTGCCCGGTGGCGGCGGAAGCGGCATTCTCGCGGGGCTGCAAGGCGCCGCGAAATCGACGGCGGCGGGACCGATCCGTCCGCTCGCGCAGGCCGAGCTCGATCTCGCGAACCGGCGACTCGAGTACCTCTGCGGCCTCGTCACCAAGGCGCGGGGTGAGTTTTGCCCCATCAACGGAATGTTGCTCGTGCTGCCGCTCGCGTGGGCGGGTCTGCCCGCAGGCGCCGACACCGATCGCATCGCACGGTCGGCGCGAGAGGACGTCGAAACGGCTTACCGCGGCTTCGGGCTGGCATTCCCGACGACGGTGGCGATCACGGGTTTCGAGCGCACTCCCGGGCTGCGTCAGTTCGTCGAGCGAGGCATGCGGCTGAATCCGAAGTTTCTCGACTCCCGCGCCGGGTCGAAGTTTCCGCCGGGTGCGGCCATCGATCAGAACTCCGCACGCTGGGCCGTCGATGCCGGACTGCAATGGTTCCGTGACTGGTGCTACTCGCTGTTCTCGCAGAACCTCTCGGACTCGACCAACGGCCCGATTTATCGACTGCTGTGTGAGTTGCAGACGCGTAGAGACGCCTTGACGCGCCAGCTTCAACTGACGTTCGAGGGTGTGTCTGGCGCCGACGCGACCCGACTTTCGGGTGTCTACTACTGTGCCGCGGGCCGCAGCGAACGCGATCGGGCGTTCGTGCAGGGAGTCTTCCGAAAGCTCGTGGACGGACAGGACGACGTCGCCTGGACAGCGGACCGTCTGCGGACCGACGCGAATCGTCGCTCAATGGCGGTGGCCGGCCTGGTGCTCGCCATCGTACTGATCGCAGTCGTCGGCTATCTGGTCTACAAGTTGTTCGGCCGCGGTTGAGGCTGGTTGCTTCGGTGAGGATGAAAGCATGGCGGGGAATTGGCGTGGCGGCACGAACGACCGGAACGAACGAAAGACGGCTGCACAAACGCCGTCCCAGGCCAAGCGGGCTCCGGTTGGCTGGAGACGGCATAATTCGCGGGATGCGGCGACCCGCGCTTCACGAATCTGGCTGCGCCGAGTCGGCGGAGTCCTAGCTTTCGCGATGCTGGCTGGTGCTTTGACGTGGCTCTACTTCCGTCTGAACCCCGTGCGATCGCGGCTGGTCGTCGATTTCGGGGCATACGGTCCCGACCTCGTCGTGCCTGGCGCCTCCGCAGGACTGACGGAACCCGAGCTTCGCAAAGCCCTGCCGAATCTCGACATCGTGGATTTACGCTCCTCCAACGGTGCGGTCACGGGAAAGGGAAAGGGCGCGTCGATCTTCTATCTCGACTCGGCGATGCTGTCGGGCGGCGACGGTCCCTTCATCGCCGATGATCGCTCGCGCCCGGATGACTCAAGCCGGCGAAGGCAACCGCTGATCTCAAATGAGTCGCGGCCGCCGTCGGCGCTCGAATGGCTCGAGCCGATTCTCGAAGCCTCGAAAACGAGACCCACGCTGCTGATTCTCGACCTTTCACAGCCGCGCGTGAACTGGCGGGCGGGCGTCCTCGCGCCGTTCGCGTCGTTCGAGTTTCTTGGCCGATTGCAAAGCGAGCTTGATCGTCGGTCGAAGCCCGGCGAATCGCCGATCCGGCTCGCCGTGCTCACGTCATGCCGTCCCGGCGAGCAGAACTGGGCCGAAGGCGGTCACAGTCTCTTCGCGCGATCGGTGATCGAAGCCTTGCAGGGTGCGGCCGACGGAGCCAACGACGGTCGCACCGACGGTCGCGTTACGGCCGAGGAGTTCGGTCGCTATGTTCGCGAAAACGTACGGGGCTGGGTCGCATCCCATCGCGCCGAAAGCGGTCAGCATCCCATTTGGATGATGGCGGGCGCCGACTTCGACTTGGCCTATGTCACGGGCGAACATGTCGCGTGGCCGGCGCTTCCATCCGGTGGAGCCGAAGTGCTCGACGCGTTGGAAGAGGCGTGGAAGCGCCGCGACGCCGTCTGGACCGCTACTAAAGAAGGAATTCCGGCCTACAGCGAATCACCGCTCGACTGGCGGCGGGCGAACTATCTGTTGTCGCAGGCCGAAGCGTGCTATCGAGCCGCGGATTTTAAGCAGGCGCAGCGTCTTCTGAAAGACGCCGACGAATCGCTGAAACGCCTGCAGCCGGCTGCGACTCCGTCGTTCGATCCTCCCGTTGCGGCGTCAAGTCGCCTCGCGTCGTTCCAAGCAGACTTGCCCGGCGGCGTGCCGACCGAAGACTTCGACTCGGCGGTGACTACGCGCGCAGCGGCTCATACAGCCGCCACGGAATCGCCGCGTTCGCTCGTCTTGATCGAAGGCGTGCTGACGGCGACCGATACGACGCGGCGTCAGTCTGAGGACGCGCTGTTTCGCGGTGACGCAACGACGGCTCGGCAGCGACGCACCCAAGCCTCGCAGGTCTATCAGAGCGCCACGTCAGCCGCCAAGTCGTACGACCGTGCGTGCCGCGGACTCGAACGGCTGCTGGCGGGACTGCCGCATCTCGCGGAATGGGCCGCCGCACAACCAGCTTCGAATCGAATCATTGAAGCATTCGCGTTCACACCGATTGACGGCTCGGATGTTGATCTTCCTCGTGACGGTCCCGCTATCGTTGCGACTTTGCTGGTCGAAACTCAGGCGATTCGGCAGTCGCTCGAAGAGCTGGAGTCAGCGTCTGTTCCGCTCGATGAGTTGGCGAAGCGCCTTGGCGTCGTTGCCACGCGATCCGATGAAGCCGCGCGACGGATGGCCGCCTTTGAAGCATCACTCTCGACCGAGGCGGCGTGGCTTATCCAGCAGGTCGAAAAGACCGATGCGAAACGGCTGATTCGCCGAAGGAACATCGAGCAGTGCCTCGCGAACTGTCTGTTGACAGGTCCGACGCGACGCGGTCTTCTCGAAGAACTGGCCGATCTCGATAAAGACCTACGGAGCTCGACTATCGGTTCCGGAGTCAAAGGCTCGACAGGCAAAGGGCCGTCGCAGTCCGACTCCCTCGGATGGAATCCAGACGACGCCTCGCAGGATTTGACGCAACTTGCCGCTTGGCAAGGCTTGTGGGCCTTGCTCGTCCGCTCACTCGATCCAACGGCCGATGCATCGCGAGATCGGCTCTGGAAGGACAATTGGGCGATCGTTGCGGGGCAGGCGCGTCTCGAATCGGCGCAGCGGCCCTCCGATGCCGAAACCGGCCGCAAGACCGCCGCGTCGCTCGGCGACCTGCTGCGGATCGGCTGGAAGGCGAGCGCGACTGAAGCGGCGCGATCGCGCTCCTTCACGGGCGATCCGGCCAAAGTCCAACGCGACCTCGTCCGTCGTGATCGCATCGCCCGCTGCCTGCACGGATTTGACACCGTCTTGCTGCTGAGCCGTGCTCAAAAGCCAAACCCTGCCAACGATCTGCTCGCCTGGAATCGCTCGCGGCTATCTCTGTTTCTCGCGCAGCAGTCGCTCGACGACTTCTACGCCGGCACGCCCGGGACGAGCCACTGGTTCGAAAGTGCATGTCGCTTCCATCTTGACGCGGCGAGTCGCTTCGCGTCACCGGCCGTGTCGCCGCTGATCTCCGCCGAGGTCGCCGAGACGGAAACAGCGTTGAATGGACGTCGCGGCACACGATTCTGGCTGCAGGCCGATCAGGTCGTCTTCGGCTCTTACGACAAGCGATCGGCCGAGCTTTCGGTCACGATCGATGGCGCGCCTCCCGCGGGCTCGGCCGCAGTGTGGTTGGCGAGCAGCGGCGAAGGCAGTGCCGTGCGAGTCGGCTCAGAGGAACGGCACGAGGTTCGTGTTGGTGAAGCGACATCGACGCCGTCGGCGATGGTCGCCATTGATCTCATTCGCAACACGCCTTCGTGCGATCTCATCGCGTTTCCCGCGAGGCTCTTCTTCCGTGGTCACGGCTCCGTCGAGCAGCGGAACGTCGAGGCCAATCCCTGTCCGCCCGGCCGCAGAATCGTCGTCGCTTCGCCCGAACCAGAGCGGGGAACGCTCGTCGTCAGCGGCATCGATCGCCGCTCGATCCTGTTCGTGCTCGACTGTTCCGGCAGCATGAAAGAGGCGCTGCCTGATGGCGATTCAAAGATGGACGCGGCCAAGTCGATCCTGGAGACGAGCGTCAAGGATCTGGGTAGCCAGGCCAAGGACGGTGAAGGACACCGAGTCGGACTTGTCGTGCTCGGCCACAGTATGAATCGCGACGAAGACGGGAACAAACTGCCGAATCTGGATTGGCCGGCGAAGGAACGCTCTCGTGATCCCGAGCACGACTATCAGGTACTCACGCCGATTTATAATCTCACCGACGGAGGGGCCGCACCGTTCAGAGATGCGTTGCGCAGGGAAGATCTCGACTCTTACGGGATGACGCCGCTCGTGAATGCGATCGAATTCTCGCTGCGGCAATTTCAAAGCGACGAGCCAGGAACGCTGGTCGTGGTCACTGACGGTGCCGACATGTTCTTGGGAAATAAGAACCTTTCCGACGCCCAGAAGGCATCGACTCGAGCCACTCTTCGCGGACTTTCCAAGTCGCTGGCGGAGCGCAAGGCTCGCGGCAGCGCGATCGAAGTCATGGTGGTGGGGTTCGCTGTCGACAAAGAGCAAAAGGCGTCGCTGGCCGAGGTGGGCGACGCCGTCTGCAAACCTAGCGGCGGTCAACTCTTCAGCGCCGACAACAGCGCCGCGCTTCTCGAGACGCTTCAGGCGGCAAGCAAATCGCGGCAATACTCGGTGATTCCGGCCGGACGGAACGAGGGCAACTCTTACTCTCTCGATGACGAATCGGCCCCCTTGCCGCGCGGCGAGTATCGCATTGAGTTTCCCGATGCAGATCCTGCCATGCTGACGATCGCTGGCGGCGAGCATCTCGTGTTCGATCTTAAAAGAGACGCACTCGTACCCCGAAAGTACGAGAATGGTCCCGCCGCCGGTCTCCGCGACCGGGCCGTCGGTTCGGCGGGGTTGGAGCCGAACGCGCCCGACATGCTCGTCGACCGGGGTTATGTCTTCGAAGCCGGTAAGGCGACCCTTCGGCTGTCGCTCGACAGGTCGGCAGCAACCGGCCCAAACGAAGGCTCGCCCCGTGTGACTCGTGAGGGTCTCGTTCGGCGGCCGCAGGAGGTTTGGTTCGACGTCACCGATGGTGAAGGACGCCGCGTCCAAAGCCTCTCGTGGGAGATCATTGGAAAATACGACCTGCCGACATGGACGCTGACGGTTCCGTCGGCACCGTCGGATCAACGCTTGAACGTCACCGCGCGCTGGAGCATGCGCCCGACGCCCCAGAACGCGGCTCTTGTTTTCGGGCGTCCCGACATCGGCAAGACGTTCACCGTATCGACCAGCGAGGGCCACGTACGGCTGACGTTGAAGTCGTTCGGCCGCGATGAGCAGCGCCCGGGGTTCGTCGTCGCGCGTCTCGAGCCAGCGGGCGGCGTCCCACAGACGGAGGCGGTGCGGGCGGCGCTGGAGGACGTTTGGGCACGCATTGACGAAGGACCGCCAGGTGCCGGCGAGTTTCGCCCGATCGAAACTCGTACCGAGCGAATCTTCTTCTTCGACGAGGGGGCCATCGAGTTCGCGTTCTCGGTGGGATCGGAAGTGGATGCTTCCGCGACCCGGTTGGGCCTCGTTGAGCCGACGGCTCGGGAACAGAATGCCACCGTCGCCACGATTCGATACCAGAAAGCCGACTAACCGCTTTCGTTCGTAATGAGCGGTGCCGAGATATGCAATTTCTCGCGCCTCGGGGATCGCCCGGAGGTGGATCGACCGCCTTAAGGCAACTTTGCAGCTTCGCGGCCGATAATGGAGGACCGGCCCGCGTGCAGATCGCAAGTTTGTGATCGACCGCGGCCTTTTCGCACCAAGGATTTTCGTGCGCGCTGTCCTGCTTTTCTTGACCGGACGATCGGCGGGCAGTCGTCAGCCGGTCATGCCGGGTTCGCTGCCCGTTACCGACGCGGCTGAACGGGCGCCTTCGCGAGTTCGACTCGACGCGGTCGCGGGCGGCTGGGTCGTGCGCAGTGCCGATCCCGCAGTCACGTTGCGAGTGAACGGACGCCTCGTCCGGGAGCGGGCGGTGCGCGATGGCGACATCATCGGTTGCGGCCGGTCGCTTTTTCGCATCGATCTTACCGTCGCCAGCCCGGCGGAGTCGGCTCCGCGGCGGACGATCACGCTTCAGGACGTTCCGCGGTTCGCATCGCGACAGAAGGGTCTTTCGACGGTCGTCACGGCGCCGGGCAAATGGGGAAACGTGTTCGCGCGTTGGTACGGTGCCGACGTTCTGCACCTTCAAGGGCCCGCCGATCCGCATCCCGATCAATTGATCGCTCGGCTTGGGCAACGAGTCCGCTGCCACGCGCTCGTGACCAGCGAAGAACCCTTGCGACGGCATGAGCGTTCGACGGATCTCTCAAGCGACGCACGGCTCGTCCCCTTGATCGATCCCGATCAGGCCGACGCCGCGTTCATCCACCGACTCTGGGTCACGGGCGCCTTCATCGGAGTTCTTTCGCCGCTTGAGCCGGACGTATTGGTGACCGCTTTGCAACCCCTGTCGTCGCTGCTCGCCTACCCTTCGGCGGTACGTCCGCTGTTGTGCCGTCCGGAAGCGGCGCTGGTCGAGCGATTGCGTGCCGCCGACGCCGGCCTGCTCTTCGGTGGACCGAGCGGATGGGAGCTTTTTTGCTGTCCCGAAATGCTCCCGCTTTGGCGCAGGCTCGGCCTGCCGGAAAAGGATGCGGAGTCAGGCTGGGACTACGAGGTCGCGGACTGCGACGACGGCTTCGTTCGCATCGGCGGGCCGGTTTCCTCGCCGCCTCCGAGCCAAGTCGCCGAGGCGCTCGCCACTCGCGATTCCTTGCACCTGCTGCTCGACGCCGACGTGGCAGCAGACATCATTGATGTCGTGCCGTCAAGCGAGATTCCCGGCGGCAGTCGGGGCACGCGACGATTGATCGGCCCTGGCGCCGGCGCGGTTCGCTACGATCTGATCGAGCGATATTGGGGGCGCGGTGCGGTGCTCGGCTTGCTGTCGAGCCGTGAAGAGCGCGAAATCGTGCGACTGGCAACGCGCCTCCCCGCAAGAGCCGATGCCGACGTCGAGCCGTTCGGCGAAACTGATCGTGATCGGTTAGGCGGCTTCGACGCCGTACTCTACGACCCGGCCGACGCGACGTGGGCCGTCTTCGCCGATCCGCGACCGAAACCCGTCTGGCAGCGGTATGGCTTGCCGGCCCCGGTCCTGGAAACCCCCCGCTGAATCCTCACGGCGGTTGTCACGGTTGTGGCGCCTCCTCCTCCTCCTCTTCGGCGGGGCGAGTTTCGGCTTCTTTGGGACGAGCTTCCGTTGGGCGAACGGCCTCGGCGGGGACTTGTGACGGAGGCGGCTCGCTCGGCCAGAGCACTGCGCGACCGTCCTGACCCGCCGTTAGCACCGTGAGGCCGCTGGGTGAGAATCCGACGACGGTCAGTCCTTCCGTGTGGATGCCGCTCAGCGTGAGCGTCTCACCGGTCGTTTCAATTTCAGCGAGTACCTTCGAGTCCTCCCAGTTCTTGATGCCGCCGCCGTCCCAGTCCCAGAGGCGAGCCGTGCGGTCGGCACTGCCGGTGACGACCCGGTCGAATCCCCCGGGAGCAAACGCGACGGCTGTCACCGACTTCGCGTGACCTCTCAGCGGGACCGCCGCGTCAACCCGCCGCGAGGCCGGATCGACCACCCACACGATCGCGGTCTGATCCTCACTGCCGCTTGCGATCACAAGTCGGTCGCCGGGCGCTCGTTTCGCGGCGACGGCCACCGATGTCGCACGGCTTGAATGTTGAACAGGGGCGACGCCGTCAGCGAACGCCTTCGCGGTGAGCTCAATCATCGCCAACTCGCCAGCCATCGCCTTCGTGTCGAACAGCCGAACGACCCCGTCTTCGCCGGCGGCGACGATCCACCGACCGTCGGCGGAGAAGGCGGCGCCGACGAAGTTCGTCGGTCCGTTTTCGTCGCTCGTCAGCGATTTCACGAGACGAGTCTCGCCGGCGACTGGATCGAACTCGTGCAGTTCGAGCGATCGTCCCACTGCAATCAAAAACATATAACTTTCTGGCACAGGGCTGAATGCAGCCGCTGCGACCGGCGAGTGATAAACTCCTGGGGCCTGAAGCGTGACCGCAGGCAATGCCGGTGGCTCGGCCGAGGCGTCGTAGATGTCGAACGAACCGTCCTGCCGCCCGCTGATGAGATACTTCCCGTCCGCCGAGAAGCCCGACGAGGGCACGCCGCCGTGGCTGCCGAAGAGCCCGTCGAGACGTTCGCGCCGCTTGAGGTCGAACTCATAAACGCCGCGCGCTCCCGCGAGAAAGGCAGTCGGTCCTTCGGGTGAGAACGCGATTCCGGTGACGCCGGTTGGAAAGGCTTGACGGCCGATCGCCTTTTGCGAGAGCAGCGGTCCGTTCACATCTCCGTCGGTAATGGGCGCGAGGGTTTCGAGTTCCAGCAGCCACACAGCCGTTTGCTTTTCGCCGCCTGCTTCGCCCTCGGTTGCGGAGTTCGACGATTCGGTGGGCATCAGCAGCGTTCGTCCGTCTGGGGCAAGCGACAGGCTTGTGGCGAGGGCGGTCAACGGCTGGCCCACCAGCGGTTTCGTCGGAAGGCTCGTCAGATCCCAAAGTTGCAGCAACTGCGAGCGATCACGCAGCGTCGCCAGCGTCACGAGTCGTTTTCCTGAAGGATCGGCCGCCATCGCCACAAGATCGACCGCTCCGGCAAGAGTGACGGCCCAAGGGTCCGCGCTAGACGCGGTGCCCGCCGGCTTTCGCGTCAATGGATTCCAACGCACAATCCTCACATCGGCGGCTTTGCCGGCCTTGCCGGCGATCAGCACGTCTCCACCCGCAATCGCTGCGATCGACGCGACGCGGCCTTCTTCACCGTCGCCGAAGAGCACGGTTCGGTTCGTCTTTCCGGTGGCAGGGTCGGTGACGTAGACCGCTCCGCCGCGCGGTGGCAGTTCGAGCGGAGCGTCGCCGGAGACGAGCAATCGACCATCGACCGTGAACGCCGCCGCGGCGGGCTCACCAAGCAGATTGACGACGATCGGTTTCGGTTCGGAGGCGATCGACTGCGACAATTCTTCGGTCGGCCAGATCGCGATCGCACGCTTTGCCGGGTCAGGCGTGTACAAGGTCGCGATCCATTGACCGTCGAGGGAGGCAGCCGGCGCCAAGAGTGCGTTGCCCGCCTGCGCGAACAATCGACGCAGTGCCGTACGCGATTTTGTGTCCCATAGGACGGTGGAACCGTCGGCGGAACCGGTCAACAGAAGGCGACCTTCCGGCGGCATCGGCACGACCCACTCGGTGCCCGGCGCGACACCGGCGATGTCCGCGCTTTCCCGCCGCTGTCGGCGGTTGTCAAGATCGGTCAAGATCAGACGCCGGTCTTGTGCGGCGCCGGCGGTCATCAGATACCTACCGGAGGGATCGAAGGCCGCGGTCAAAATCGCATCTTCATGGCCGGCGAGCGTGTCGTGCGTGAGTTCGTGCACTTCAGCGTAGGTGTCCACATGCCCGAGCCGCGCCGCCCCGTCATCGCCTGCCGAGAATACGTCCCAAGCGTCACCGGAGGCCACGGGAATCGCCGAGACGACACGGCCATCATGACCTCGGAACTCGGCCAAAACGTCGATGTCTCTCGCGCCGGCGTTCCAGTCCATGGCGTTCCACAGCTTTACGACACCGTTTTCGCCGGCCGTCGCTATCACAGTGCGGCCGTCGGCGGCCGTTCGTGGCGTCACCGACAGCACTGCGGACGTGTCGCTGTAGGCCGCGACCGCCGTGAAACGTTCGAGCGGCGCCGCACCGGCGGCGCTGGCTGCGGCCTTGCCATTCAGCACCGACGCAACTCGCTGTTCGGCCGCCTTGAGTTGAGCAGCCATCAGATCGGCATGAGTGAGAGCGTCGGTCTCTGGATCCCAACGCAGTACGTGGCCGGTGCCGTCGCCGCTGTAGATGTATCGGCCGTCGGGAGAGAAGGCGACGCAGGTCACGGCCCCGGAACGATAGGCGAAGCCGTCGCCATGCAGGCGCTTCGACTGATGACCGAGGAACGTCCGCTGATTCTCGAATCGCAAACCTGTCGGCGTCTTCGCCAGCGTCCAGACGAACGCGTTGCCGCCACCGTCGCCGGTTCCGACGACGACGCGCGTGCCGTCGGGGGAGACGGCGGCGCACGAGATCCGGATCTTGTTCTGGACGTCCGACTCCGACGCGTTGAGTCGCGCCAATACCGAACCGGCCGTCAGATCCCAGACGAGGATCTCACCGTTCGTCGAAGCGGAAAGCAGCTTCGCCCCGTCGGCGGAATACGCCAGCGTGTTGATGCGGAATCCCGCCTCGTGGCCTTCCAGGCGACGCGGCTGCACATTCTCTTGTGTCGTGGTCGGCCAGATCAGGATCGCCGGTTTCGCTTCGGCGGCCTCACCGGCGGCCGCCATATTGAGGCCGTCGGGAGAAACAACGACGGTTCTCGGACGCATCAGTCCTGATTGCGGCGGAACGTTCAGCGACAGCCGCGCGCCCAGCGCGGGATCGGCGAAGGCCGCGCGGTCCCATAGGAGCACCCGTCCGTCATCGCCCGCGGTGACAATGAACGAGCCGTCGGGCGCTGCCGCCGCGGCCGTGATCGATTCACGCGCATCGACCGCCTGTCGTCCCTGCGTGCAGAGGTATTTGAGCCGCCCCCATTCCCACCCGCAGAGTTGCGGAGCGTCGCGTCGCAAATCGTCGAGCAGGTCGTTGGCATCCGAGAACTTGTTCTCAGCAATCCAGCGATCGACGTTCGCGATTTCAGCCTTGTAGCGGAGGTAGGTCTGCCGTTCTCGTTGCTCGTCAGCCTCGATGCGCGCGACGACGGCCTTCTCACGTTCCTCGTCGGCGAGGTTTTTCTGCTTCTCGGCCTCGGAGCGCCGTTCATCCGCGATAAGTCTCTGCTTTTCCTTTTCCTCACGCTCTCGCACGGCGACTTTCTGCGCATCAACCGCCTTCAGGCGTTCCTCGTCAGCGAGTTTCTTTTGCTTTTCGGCTTCTTCTCGCCGAGTCTCCGCGAGGAGTCTCTGTTCTTCTTTTTGCTCCCGCTCACGCTCGGCATCCTGCCGAGCCTTCTTCTCCTCGTCCGCCGCGGTGATTGCCTTCTCGGCCGCCGCATCGGCTTCCTGCCAGAAGAACGTGCTCGCCGTTCCGCCGCTCGCGATCGCAAGGAAAAAGCCGGCTGTCACGGCCGTCAGCGCGTAGCGGCGGCGTGTCAGTCGCCGACGTGCGACGACGACTTTCGTTTGCGCTTCCGGATTCTCGGGCCACAGCGACAACGCGTCCTCGAAGGCGACGACCGCGCGGGCGAGATCGCCCTCCTTCATCTGGACGCGCGCCCGATCCGTGAGCGCGAGGCTTTCCGCGTGGGCGAGGTATTCGCGAATCGCACGCTGGAAATCGAGGGCCGAGGCGTAGCGATCGGAAGACTCGGTCGCCATCGCCTTGAGCGCGATGGGCAGCAATTGCGAATCAGACCCGTGGTGACGGATCCGGTTCTCGGCCGCCGCCATCACGCACATCGTGGGATCATCGCTGCCGTGCGGAGGCTGTCCGGTGACGATCTCGAACAACATCGCACCCAACAGGTACACATCGAGAGCCGGAGTGATCGGTTCCAGTTCGCCGGCCCGCCAGCCGCTGGCGACGAGAAAATTGCGGGCTTGCTCCGGGGCCATATAGGCCGGCGAGCCGCCCATCGAGACGTTTTCGACGACGCTGTCGTGCTTCTTGAACTTGTCGGTGGCGTAGGCCAAGCCCCAGTCCATCACCAGCACTTCGCCGAAGCCGCCGAGAAACACGTTCTCGGGCTTCAAATCGCGATTCACGACGCCGCGATCATGGGCGAACGCGACGGCGTCGGCGACGCGCAACAGGATGTCGAGATTCTCGGACTCGGTCTTCGTGCCGATGACCGTGTCCCAGCGAATGCCTTCGACACGCTTCATCGAGTAGAACAAACTGCCGTCGGCGTCCTGCCCCAGGTCGTAGACTGGCACGATGTTCGGGTGCGCGAGTTCGCCGGTGACGATCGCTTCCGTGGCGAGACTATCGCGGCGATCGCGGCGGCGCGCCGTATCGGGCTTCAGCATCTTGAGGGCGACGTCGCGCGCGATCGCCCGCTGCGTCGCCGTGTAGACGATGCCCATGCCGCCTTCTCCGAGGCGCGAAACGATCGCGTACTCGTCACCGGGCATTGGCGGAGCGCCCTGCGGCGTCAACGGTCGAGCCGAAACTGGCGTCCTGCCGACGTAGCGGGAGTCGGTCGACGTCGATCGCCGTGCGTCGGCCGAATCGACGCTCCGCATCGCGGAGGACTCCGGCTTGCCGGTCAGTTCCTTGCTCCAGCGGTTCCACTCCGACGGACCGAAGTACCGCGGATCGACCGTCGCGACCGAATCGAACCGTCGCGGCGCGGGACCGGCGCTCGACGCTCCGAGCGACTCGTCGTCGATGCCGTTGACGGTCACTTTCCCGGAGCCAGCGTCGTCGCCGTAATCGGTCGCGACGGTGTTGAGCGACGACAGGATCGGCGGCGTGTCGGTCGCTTCGATCGTCTTAATCGAAGGGTTCGCAAGACTCACCGAGGTATCAGCGGTCGCACGGTGCTGCAGATCCGCACGGCTGGGCGGCGGCGCTTCAACGGTCGAGGACGGGATCACACCGGCGAAGGCTGCCGAATCCCGGGTGCCGGGAAGCATCGTGCCGTCGGCCGACGCACCGCCGCCTCCCGCGGCAAGCGTTCGTTCGGCAGCGGCCCGACGCACCCTCGTCCGACAAGTCGGGCATCGACCCGCCGAAACGTCGGCTGCAGTCAGTTCACGCCCGCAGGACTCACACTTGAACGCCATTCTTCGCTCCGCTCCTTCGGCCCGCTCTGCCTGATCCGCGACCGCGTTCGTGAAAACCGGCTGTTGCCGCTTTCCCGACTGTCAAATGTAGCTCTCGTTCATCGCCGTCGACGGAGTCTTTCACCTTTCACTTCGCGGCGCGCCGAATCCGGCGCGACAAACGAGCGGCTTTGTGCAGCCGCGGCACCGGACCCATCTCAACGGCTTCGAAGCGCCGCCGCCAGCGTCCTTTCATCAAGCCCATCGCTCCGAACGCCGCGACTCCCGCCGCGGCTGTCTCCTCGACTTCCACCGCGTCGCCGTCGCTCTCGGAGACCGGTCTGATCACCTGAGACACGGTATCGTCCGCCCGCGGCACCGTATCATCATCGCCTCGATCCGGAGCGGGTGGCGCGACCGGCGTTGCGGGAACTGACACAGGTGCGAGATCGTTGTCGGCATCAAGAACGTCCGCGAATGGATTCTCGTGTCGTTCGAGGCCAAGATCCTCCGGCAGCACGTCGACATCGATTCTGCCGCCGCGCACGTAAAACTTCTCGCCGACCTGGCGGGCGTCGGCCCCCGGTTCCTGCAGCTCAAACCAGTAGCGACCCTGCGGCAACTCGGCGACCATGGCGCGAAGATATTGCGGCGCCAGCACGACGATCGGAAACTCTTTACGCCCCGTCTGATCCTCAAGGCCCGGCAGTTGCCACACGAGGAACAACCGCGGGCGATCTGCTGCGGCTGCGCCGCTGGAAGCGGCGGTGATGTCGATGAGATCGGCATTCTCGTTGACGGGAGCGGCGGGCTCTTCGGCGGTCGGCTGCATCGGAGCCGGCTCAAAGATTCGTTCGCCCGTCTGCGGCGTCGGAAACTGAAACGGCGCCGAAACCGGCACTCGCAACACGACGGGCAACAAGGCCCGTGCTTCCGTCTGAGGAATTGACGAGACGACGAACTCCCTCGTGCCTTCCGACGTCACGACGCGCAATTCATTACCACGAAACTCGGAGACTTGAATGCTGCTGTCCTGCTGCGCAGTGATGACGATGTCGAACAACTCGTCGTCAGGACCGGCATCCAAGGACCTGGCGAACAGGAATTCGTCGGAGTACGTGAATTCGAAGGGCCCAAAGTTGCTTCCGCCAAGCGGGCTTGCCCCGTTGGCGAACTTGAAGTCGGACTGGCCTTCGATGAAATCGACCATCACTCGGAGGCCCACGTCCGACAGCAAGCCATCGACCGTCGAGGCGGTGCTGCCGGCGTTCACGATCACCGAGGCGGTTTTCGAGGCATTGAGTTCCACGGGGTTCGGGATTGGAAGCGGACTCTTCAGTCCGCCCACGACGACGCCTTGAGGCGTGCGCAGATATCCTCCGCGGAAGATGACGTTGCCGAAATCTCCGGAAGGCTGTCGCGCCGTCACGGAGATGGAACTGTTCGCGGCAGGATCATCGGTCGTCAGTGAGTCAAGAACCCTCACACGGTGCCCCAGCAGGATATCGCCCGCGCCTGTGGAGATCGTGATGTCGGTTCTGGCTGCGGCCGTTGCGGTCGCGGTGATGGGCGCAGCGACGACGATCGACCCTTGAGCCGCGGTCAGTATCACGACTCCGGCGTTGGCGACGATCGGTGCCGCCACGGTGAGCGCGTTGGTGCCGATCACCGACCCGGTGAGAGGCAGCACCACTTCCTGACTGACGGTGAAAGCGTCTGCGGCGGTGGTCACGATCACGGAGGTGCCCGCCTCGATACCGGCGACACCGCCGACGTCTCCTATGATAAGGCCGCCCCGGCCGACGGTCTGATTGAGAACGACCATGCCTGCCGCGCCGGCCTTCGCCGAGATCATGCCGACATTCAAGTCAATTGCAGCGGCCGTCGTTCCCACATTGAAGTCGGCTAGCAGACGTACGGACCCTGCGGAGAGAAGCCCGGTGACTTGTTCGATGGAAGCATCCGCTGCGCCCGTGGCGGTGATCAGGGCGCTGCCGGCGGCCGAAACGATCCCGTTCAGAGCGACATTCCCAGCGGAGGCGATGATGTGCAGATTGCCGGCGTTGATCGCGCTTCCGGCATTGACGGAAACCGTGCGTGCCATGAGGGCGGCGAGCCCACCCGACTCGACGATGCCACCGGCAGTCACCGTCAGTTGGAGGCCCGTCAATGTCGCGTTGGCCACAGTGTCTGCGCGTCCGGCGATCGTCACGGCGCCGCCTGTGGCGTTGATGGTCGCAGTACCGGCGGTGACATTTCCGCCCGCATCAACGGTCACGGCGGAGCCGGATAACGTCAGTGCATTTTCGGCAGCAACACGCCCCTCCACGGAGATCCCATTCAGCGTTGAAGCGACGAACGTCGTTTGTCCGGAGACCAGTCCGGCGGCACCAACTCCGATCGTTGTGCCGGAGAGCTCCGCGACACCGGCCGCGACCACGCTTCCATTGACCGTCAATGCTCCCGCCGTCGCACTGATCGTCATCGAACTCGAGTCAAGAGACCCGGCCCCTGTAATCTCGATCACTCGAGCGGTGAGGGCGGCATGGCCGGCAGCAATGATGTCGCCGGCGACATTCAGGGTGCCCAGCGCTGCGGTGATGTCGGTCGAACCAGAGTCGATCGTTCCGACGGCAGCTACGTCGATGTTCAAGGCCGTCAGGCTGACGTTTCCGGTCGCGGTGACGGCGTTTGTGAGCACGAGGCCTTGCGCGGCCGTCGCCGTGACCGTGGTGCCCGTGATCGATCCACGCAGTTCCGCACCGCCGGTCGTCGTGAGTTCGACGATTCCGGTCGCCGTCGTGCTGGCGGAAAGCACCATGCCGCCTCCATTGGCCGTCAGCCGAACCTCCCCTGCAGAAACGGGTGCCATGCCGAACAGAGCGCCGTTGGTCGTCGAAACGACCGCCGCACCTCCGCTCGTGATTCCGGAAATCGATGGCAGTCCGAGAACCGCCGGCACTGTGCCGATCGTCAGGTCTCCTCGATCAGCCGCCTGACGGAGGAAGACGCCGCCGAGGGGCGACATCGCCGCAACCGTGCCGACGCGAATGTCGAGTGGATCGCCGTTCGCCCCAACGCTTCCGGCCTTCGCATCGAACGAGGCGCTCAGTGCGTTCACAAAAAATCCGGGCGCTGATTGGAAGATGCCGCCGCCAGCGACAATCGCGGCCGACCTGCCCGCGGCGACGCCTCTACGTAGATCAACGTCACCGCCGACACCTGCGACGAGACCTAGGTCCGATGCCGCACCGGCGGCGGCGACCCGTCGTGCGACGATCAACGAATCGGCAGTCGTGCCGACGAATACGGAGCCGTTCGTCGTCGAGATGCCTTCCAGCGGCCCAAGGGACGTGCCAGCGACGACCAGCGGGGCCGCGGGAGTCGTGCCGATGTTGAGGGAGCCGTCATTGATCACCAGAAAGTCCCCTCCCTGGCGCACACGTCCGACGATCGTCGTCGCATCCGTGCGCAGTCGGCCCGCGTCGAGGCCCGAGACGCCGGTGCCGGCGTCGATGACGAGCGTTCCACTGACGCCGACCGATCCGCCCGCCGTGCCGAACACGTCCGCCGACGCGAGCAGAACAAGGTGTGACACGCTAAGCGGTTCGACGAGACCGGCGACGACAATACGGCCGGCGTTCGCCGAGGTGCCGAGATTGATCGCATCGACGCCGAGGCCGCCGAGCGTGAGCACGCGAGCACGCACCTGATTCAGTTCGGCGTTTGACAGATTCAACGTCGCGGAAATGACGCCGCCCAGGGTGATGGTGCGACCGGTCGTGTGTGGAGTGATCTGAACGTTGCTGCGCGTCGGATCGGCGCCGGCATCGACGGTCGCTGCGATTTCGACATCGTTCGCTTGCAGCAGAATCGTGCCGTCGGCATCGGTGACGACTCCGGTCACGATCGCTGAGTTGACGACGATTCCGCTGCCGCCAGAAGCGCCTGTTGAACGCAGGGCGATCGAACCTGGGCCGTCGGTGCGCACTCCGGAGCCGCTGATGGTGATCACTCCTCCCGCGACGAGTTCGATGCCGCCGGCGAAAGGTGCCGCGACGCGGTCCTGCGAGAGCCGAACGACCGAAATCGCATCGGTCTCGGCGATGCCGATTGGGCCGCTGCGGATGTTGCTTGCCCATAGAGAGTCGATTCGGGTCGTGAGAGCCGCTGCGTTCGGACCGCCAATTCCGTCAAACGCCCGCAACATCGCGCTTTGCGCGATGATGTTCTCACTGGCGATTCCCTCGCTCGGTGCGACGGATGTTATGGCGGCACGGATGGGCAAACTCGCTGTGGCCGCATCGATCACGACCGAGAACGCCAACCCCATCGGAATCGCGCTGTTCTCGACGCGCAATAATCTCGCATCGCCGACGGCGAACAACTGAATCGCACCGGCGTCGCGGTTCTCGGCCACGATCTGGCCGGAAAGCAGTACGTCGATGTCGGCCACCTCACCGAGCATTCCGCCACCGCTGCCGATGCCAGTCGCCGCCGAGAGAAAGAGATCGCGGGCGATGACGTTGAGGGAACCGAGTCCTTCGCCGGTGAGGATGTTGTCGATAATCGCTCCGCCGCCCAGCCCATCGGAATCGGCGATGATGAAGACGTCGCCGGCGGTTCCCGTTCCGTCGTTGTTCGCATTGACGATGCCGAGCAGCACGTCGTCGACGCTGCGCAGAGTGATCTCGCCGCTGTTCGATCGCACCTGCGAGCCGTTCCGCATCGCGAGGTCGCCGCCGACAGCGGTGACGACGATTCCACCGCTCCCGCTTCGCACGAACGCCGCCGCACCGTCAATCAGCACGGCGTCGGTGTTGAGATCAGGCGTTGTACGAGTGCCAGTCAGGAAGACCGATCCGGCTCCCGTCGCTTCGACGCGCCCTCCTGATACAAGGCTGATGCCGCGGTTGAGCAGACTGGCCCCGTTCGACGTGCCGTTGATGCCGATCGCGCCGTTGACGGAAACGACCCGCCCCCCGGTTTCAATGCGGACGCCGACATCGTCCACGCCCGTCCCGCCGACGCCGGTGATCGCCACGGTGCCGCTGCCGGCGGCGCTGACGAGGGCGTTGTCGGCGATGCGGACGCCGTCACTGCGCATCCCGATGGCGGCGCTCGTGCCCGACATCGCGATGTCTCCGCCCCCGACGACGGTTCCGACGCCCGTAACTTCGACGCCCGAGCTTTCGAGCGTGCCGCTGGATATGCCGACGACGACCGTTGCGGCTCCGACGCCGGTCGAGCGAATCGCTCCACCGGACTCCACCAGCACACCTCGATTGAACGGTCCGGCGCCGAGAGAGGTGCCTTCGACGTTCGTGCCGGCCACCGAATTGATCGCCGAACCGGTGCCTGTGACATGTACGCCGGCCGTCCCTTCACTGGCCACACCAACGACTGCGACGGTGCCGCTTCCGGTCGAGCGAACGAGCCCCGCGTTCCCGATGCGCACACCGTCACCGTCGGCCGCTGCTCCGTTCCCAGTGCCTGACAGCGTGACGTCTCCCGCGATAGACGAAACACGCGCCCCCGGGCCGACGACAAGCACGCCGATGCTCGCGCCGTCTCCGTCCACATCGACGGACGCCGCCATGCCGTCATTACCCGTTGATTCGATCACGCCGCCGGCCGCAACCATGACGCCGTGATTCTGCATGCCCGTTCCCTGGCCGGTGCCGTCAACGAGTACATTCCCCGCAGAAGCTGAAGTAATTCGAGTACCTGCCCCTGTGATCTCGACTCCGACGTTCTGACCGACTCCGTTGCCGCCGAGGCCGGTGAGGGAAAGATTTCCAGCGGGGGTCGTGCCGGTCGACTCGATGATCGCACCGTTCTGCAACCGGATGCCGATGTTGCCGTTGCCGGTGTCCCCGCCCCGACCGGTCACGGTCACTGCGCCGCGACTGGTGGAGATTCGGCCGCCATCCAGATCGATGCCGACGTAACTGACGCCGGCGAAATTCGCATCATTTTCAAGACTGATCAATCCCGCCACGCTGCTCGTCACAGACCCGGCAACGAGCCGAATCGTGCGGCCGGCATCGTAGGTGATCGAGCCGATGTTCGTCGTGGAAACGGTCGCGCCGGTCTGGGTGATGTCACCGCCTGCCGTCAGCGAAATGTTCCCGACGGAGGAGATGTCGGCTGTGATGAGGAGATCATCCACCGCCGTGAGGCCGCCCGCGTTCAACGTGACGCTTCCCGCTCCGCTGTTGATGACGGTTGCGGCGACATCGAGGACGCCCGTCGTGACGTCGACGAAGATGTCCTGACCGGCGCCTCCGGCGGTGATTCGCAGCCCGACGAGCCCCGCCACGGTGGTGATCCGCAGGGCGCTGGCGTCTTGCAGCATGACGTCGCCGGTGGTCGTCGAGGCGGCCACGGCGGCGACGGCGAGATCGATGTCCGCCGCTCCGCCGCCGTTGCCGACGCCCGTTCCGGCACGTAGCGCCGCCGATCCCGCCGTGATGAGCGCGGCTTCGGCCGCGGTGTTGTCGAGGATCATGCCGCCGAGGGCCGTCACCTGCACGAGGCCCGTGCCGGCCCGCAGGTCGGCGATCAAGGCGTTGCCGGCCCCGCCGACGCTGATCGTGACGTCGCGATTGCCCGCCACGCGGCCGATGAGCGTGCCGTCGGCCTGCGTGAACGACTGCGGTCCCGCACCATCCTGGTTCGCCAGCAGCGTCACCTCGCCCGTGACCAACAGGCTCACGCTCAGCGTGACCGCGTTCTGCGCCGTGATTTGAGCCGTGCCGGCGACATCGAAGGCCGCAGCGGCAACGATGACGACGCTTGTCGTCAGATTGAGGTTGCCGCCGATCGCACCTCCGCGCAAGACAGTCGTTCCTGTGCCCGCCTGCTGAGTGAGGGTCGAGAGCAGAGCCACCGTGGTGCCGGGATCGGAGGCGACGTCGTCGGCGGTCGTGACCGTCAGGTTCCGCAATCGCTGAACGCCGCCAACCGCGTTCTGAAACGTGATATCGCCCCCCGCGGTGAGGATCAGATCGCGGTTCGACGCCTCGGCGTCGGCGTTCACGGTTCCCGCGAAGACGATGCTTCCGCCCGCCGTCACCTGCGCACTCGTAGTGACGGTGACCGGAGCCGCGAACGTGATGCTTCCGCCGACGGTCGAGGTGACGTTGGCCCCGATGTCGATGGTCAAGCCCTGCAATCGCAGGAGCCCGATCTGCGTCGAAGCGCCGTTGATCGACACCGCTCCGTCGATGCTGAGGTCCGATGCATTGCCGATGACGACCTGCGGAGCCGCGAGAAGCACCAGCTCGGCATTCACCAGCGATAACGCCGTTGCGTCGTTCGCACCTAGAACGACATCACGCGCCGCGTTCAGAGGTTCAATCCGCAGGAGCGTGCCGGCGGACACGGCACCGTCGAGATCGATGATGTTGGTGCGAATCGTGAGATTGGCGGTCGCCGCCAGAGAGCCGGAATTCGTGACGTCGAAGTCATCGCTGGCGAAGATCCAGGTGACGCCAACCCCCGGCAGCGTCATCGCGTTGGAAACAGTGATCGTGCCGGCGCTGGTCGCGAACGAAATGATCGGGGCCGAGAATCTCGTCAGTTCCGTCGCCGACAGTTTCAGATTCGTGCCTCCCGGGCCGTTCTGCAGGTCGATGTCCTGACCTGCCGTGCGGACTTGGACAACAATCTGCGACGTCACGGGTGTGACCGCGACCACCGTGCCGCCGATCGTCATATCGTCGGCAGTGAGCCGCACGTCGCCTCCGGCTTCAAGGCTGCCCGTCGCGCCGAGAACGATGTTGTTGGCGACAATGATCACGTCCTGAGCCGATTCGACGCCCGCGTTGATCGTCGCCGTCGTGGCGGCGGTCAGCGAAACGTTTCCGGCGCCCGAGATGGCCGCCGCCGCATTGACCGTGATCGTCGAGGTGCCGACCACCGAGATCGCACCGGCCATGGAGCCGATCCCTGCGTTAATCACGACGACGTTTCCGGAAAGGGCAACGCCATTCGTGCCGCTGAGGCCGAGAACTGCACCGTTGACGGTCAGCGTGTCCGCGGCCGTCAGCGAGATGTCACCCGCGCTGATATCGCCGCTCGTCAAATTCCGAGCGGCGACGGCAACGACCGAGCTGAGCGAGTTGATCGTGCCGAGAAGCACGATGTCCCGCCCGGCCTGCAATGTCAGACCGTCGGGGCCGAGGTCCAGCACCACGCCCAGTTGCAGGGTGATGTCGCGCGACGCCTGAAGGATCACGTTCCCGATGAACGCTTCGATCGCTTCGTCGGAGATCACGAAATCGGCCGCTCCGCCGTCGGCGGTCAGAATC
>JACCRE010000343.1 GCA_013813775.1 Planctomycetaceae bacterium | reverse complement strand
GTTGCGTTCCTGATCCGTCAGCCGCACAACGTATTTCTTCTGCATGGAACACCTCTTTGTGCCATGCAGCATCACCGATTCCCTCCAATCCTCCAACCCGACTTTTTAGAGGTGACAAAGCACTAGTTGCTTGTCGCGCGACCTCTCAGCGAATTAATTCGAAAACAGCAGGAACTCGCCCGCGTCCCACAGCCACATGCGACTGAATCAGAAGTTCAAGCGGCTATCGATCGCTGCGCCGACCGTCTCAAGAGCGTGGCAGTCGAGCGGCGTGTTACCAATAAGGCGTGCCCGCCCCTCTATCCAGACCGCCGAGCGATCCAAGATACAACGGGGGGCGAGTCACTATCACAGCGTATCAGGGCGCAGATCGATCGATTGAAAACTCAATTAGTTGCGACGGAAGAAAGCCTTGACGACGTGATAGTCACTCAACAGAGGTACGTCGATTCACAGTGGGAGCGCAATAAATTAGACTTGGTCCCTGGAGACGACCTCCTCGACGCCGTTTGTCGCGAATTTGGTTTCCGCTTCAAAAAGTCTCGTGATTCGAGCCGTTTGGCAAGTCTGTTCCAGCCGGACGAGATCCATTCAGATCTGAAGACGTTTCTGGCAACAGTAACACAGTAGCGTAAATGCAGCGAGCTTATGGTACTGAAAATGGTAGTAAGCTACGTGCAACTTTCCTTTCGCGGCGGCAGGAAGTCATTTAGGACTCGTCTTGAGTCTCCTTCTCCCGTCGCGATCGTCGTACTGGACACTTTCAGAACTGAAACAGATTCCCAATCGCATCGCCGTCGTCATGCACGAAGTGTAGGTAGATCGACGTGGTGGTGACGTTGGTGTGTCCTGCGGCGTCACGGATTTCCGCAAGCGTGCGACCACCGGCGAGCGAGTGAGACACAAAGCTGTGTCGGCCGCAGTGGATCGACAGCATCGCGACTCGCTCGGGACCGAGACACCGGATGGCTGTCTTGAAGCGAGCCTGTGCGTTGCGATCCGAGAGCGGCTTACCGAGTGACGGTGCCCCCGTTCGCGAGTTCTCACCGCTGGCTTGAGAACAGACGAACGGATCGCCCGTCCGTGCCGCCTGTGCCGTCCGTTCCTGCTTCCATTGATCCAGGTCGGCCAGCGTCGCCGCATCCCACCAGAGCGGAGATGGTAAGGACTTAAACGCGGACACCCCGGCGGTCTGCCGGGGTGTCGCGTGATCAAGAAGTGGACGGGGGCGGGATCGAACCGCCGACACCAGGATTTTCAGTCCTGTGCTCTACCAACTGAGCTACCCGTCCCGATGGGACAATGACTTGAGCGCACCGGAATTCGCTGAGACCTCTCGCCCTCGATTGGTTCGCGGCGAAGCCGCCTTCAGAGACGCCGAAGTATATCTTCGCTGCCGCGCGAGTCCAAGCGACCGGGAAAGACACCTGGAATGTCTCGCTGACGATGCTTCGGACGTCGTGGAATCTCGACTTCTCGTCGCGAAATGAAAGCGGCCCAGCCAAACAGGCCGGGCCGCAAATCGTCGAACGCCGAGAGCCGTATCAGGCAGCCGGCTCGTTCAGCAATGGGTCGGAACCATTGGTGCCCGGATCGGCTTCCGGTTCGGCCTGCGGAACGGGACGCAAGGTCTCGTTCGGAGAGTGGGTTTCGGCTCCGGCGGGGATCATGCCGCAATCGCCGTTCGGGCAGCTTGTCTCGCAGGTCGAGCACAGCGGCTGCGGGCAAACGGTCACCGGGACGAGCTTGCAGACCTCGTATGAGACCTGTCGGGGCACGCACTTCGCGACCATCCGGCAGCAGGTCTCCTCCACCTGACGGGGCACGCACTTGGCGATGCGATGGGTGACCGTGTACGGCACTTGCTTCTGCACGCAGTAGGGCACCTTGCGGGTGCAAACATCCTCGACCATCCGGCAGGTCTGGAAGGGCACCTTGCGGACGCATTCCTCTGGCACCATCTTGCAGACCTGCACGGCGACCTGTCGCTCGACCCGTTCGGGCACCATGCGGCAGACCCGGTAGGGAATCCGATCGACGACCTCTTCGCAGGTCATCTTGCAGACCTGATACGGCACCTTCTCGACGATCTGCTGCGGCACCATCTTGCAGACGGTGACGGGGCACTGTTGCCGCACGACCTGCGGACAATAGGTCGTCACCGGCACCTGACAGGCGACGACGTTCGGGCAATAAACCTTGCGACAGAACGTCTTGCCGGGGCACTGCACCCATTGCATGCGAAGACCGTGGCAGGGGTCGCAGCCGAGCCGAGGCACGCAAGGTCCGGGGATGTGAACCGGCTGGTTCGCCCAGTAACCCCGATCCTGATAGACGGTCTTGTAGGTCGTCACCGGCCGCATCACGGTGTAGCAGCGTTCGGTCATGACCTGCTCGGTGACGGGCCGCATCACCGTGCGGCAGACTTCGCGCTCGTGCGTTTCGAACACCGGCCGCATGACCGTTCGGCGACATTCGCGAACCTGCTCCTCGACGACGGGTCGCATGACCGTATACGAGCAATCGCGCATGACCGTCTCGCTCACGGGCCTCATGACGGTGTAACGCTCTTCGCGCTCCGCCGTTTCGAAGACCGGCTTTCGGACGGTGTACTGCTCTTCGCGACACGCCGTTTCGGTGATCGTGCGGTAGCAGGTCTCCTGCACGTCCTCATAAGTCGTGTCATAGACCGTTTTGCACACGGTGTAGTTCTGCGGCTCCATCACCGTCTCGTAGACGGTGCGGTAGCACGTTTCCCGCTCGACCTTGCAGGCCGTGTAGCACGAGACGGGCTGACAGGCGGCTGTCGGGCAACTGTTGTAGCCGTCGAGACCGCAGAAGCCGGCGAACGTCGAGGACGCGGCCGAAAAGACGGCCAGGGCCGACAAGGCCCGGGCGAAGTGCGCTTTCATGATTCTCATTCCTCCGGGGGTATGGCTCTTGGGGGCAACCCGGTCGCCGTCCGCGGCCAGCGGTTCGCAATCGCGATGCCCATCGCAGCGCAGATAAAGCGAATCGCCGCCGTCATTGTGTGGAGCCGACCCGGGCGCGTGCAAAGGCCGACTCGCGATTACGACCGGAAAAGGTGGAACACGGTCCGGTTCCCTGAGTCGTCCGGTAAGGGTAAGACGCGGAGCCGTGGCCGCTTGAGGAAAATGATGCAATCGGGCAAGGTCGCCGACGTGTCGGTGTCCTGCGGCGGCATCATCGCTAAACTAAGCGCAGATTAACGCTGCGGTGATGTGCCGAAGACGCCGTACTCGTCGCAGAACCCTCAAACCCTTCGTGATGCCGTCAATCGATCGACTCGCCAGAGTCGATCTGATCTCCTATTGAGATGCGGCGGCTGACGCCTGCGCGATCAGTCGCTCGTTCAGCGTTCACCTTCAGCGCGGAACGCATTCATTCCAAGCCTCCCAAAGGCGGCAATCGATCTGCGATGCGCATTCTGCTTACCAACGACGACGGCGTTTACGCACCGGGCTTGGCCGCCTTGGCGGAGTCGCTGCGAAGACTCGGCGAAGTCACCGTCGTGGCGCCGGCGGCCGAACAAAGCGGCGTCGGGCTCTCGATCACCTATCTGCACCCCATCCTGGTGCGTGAGGAATATCGCGACGGCGAGTTCTGGGGACATGCCGTGCAGGGCAGCCCTGCGGATTGCGTGAAACTGGGAATGCTCGAATTCTGCGACCCCGAGCCCGATCTCGTGGTGAGCGGCATCAACAGCGGTTCGAACGTCGGCATCAACGTGCTGTATTCCGGCACCGTCGCCGGTGCGATCGAGGGGGCGTTCTTCGGCAAGACGAGCGTCGCGGTGTCGCTCGCTCAAGGAACGCCGCCCGACTACCCGGCGGCCGCCGATTACGCCACACAGGTCATCGAGACACTGCTGAAGACGAGCCCGCCAGCGGGATCGCTCTGGAACCTGAACCTGCCGGAGACGCGACCGGGTTGGCCGCTCGGGCTGAAACCGGTCCGCATGGCGGTTCGCCGGAGGTACGACGTCGTCGAGAAGCGAACCGACCCGCGCGGTCGGACTTATTTCTGGAGCGGCATCGAGGCCATCCGAAACCACGAGCCGGAACCGGACACCGATCTGTTCGAGATCGGCCAGGGCTATGCGACGTTGACGCCCCTGCACTTCGACCTGACGAACCACCGCACCGTCGCCGACCTCGAGAGTGTGAAGTGGCCGCGAGCCTGACGCTCGCCGTTTTTCGACGTCGTCGGCAACGTCTTACCGAGCAGACGAGGAGCCACGGAAGACACGGAACTCACGGAAAGGGAACCACGAAAGACACGAAAAGGATCTCTTGGCGCTTGTGACCGCCTGCGTCTCGCCCGTTCCGTGTGTTCCGTGGTCTGACCGTTCGTGTCGTTCGTGTGTTTCGTGGTTCTTCTCGTCTCGCAGGAAGCGTTTCCGGGCCGCTCCATGCGCTCCCTGATGGTCGCGGTTCGGATGTGAGCGCACTGGGGAGCATTCAGCCGTTCGTGAGGAACCGCAGCCGCTTGTGAATATCTACGTTCACGCTGGCGTATCGCGACGAGAGATTCCCTGGCGTGAAGAGTCCCATGCGCACGTGCTCGATGTCGTCGGCGCCGATCGCGTTCGTGAAGATCGGCAGTAGGTATTTCCGCCCCAGCCGCGACGGCTGGAATCGGCGCGCGTCATAGAATGACGGGTGAACGTGTCGCGGATGAATCTGTCCCCAACGGTCTCGCAGCTTGTTGGCCGGTAATGAGTCGAGGGTGAATCCCTTCGACGGCGAGTATTGCAGCGTCGCCACTTCGTTCGTGCGTCCTTGCGAAATCATGTCGATCGCCTTGCCGCCAAGCTGCACGGCATGGAAGCGATCGAAGAGCAAGGGGCGACCGCCCCGTTGCGTGTGCCCGATCTTGCGAGTGAAGATCGCCTGATCGGCCGTGTCGTGACGGCGTCGATCGCGGAAGAACGAGTCGCCGAGCCGCTGCATCAGCACGCGCTTGAGCTCTTCGGCGGCACCGGAAAACAGAATGTTCCCCGCCGGATCGACGCTCGCCGAGATGGCGCCGAGTTGCCGCCCCGTTTCGTCGCAGCAGCCTTCTCCGCACACGATCACGCAATGTTTTTGCAGGTCATACAGCTCGCGGACCCGCTGTTCCAGATGATCGGTGTCGATTGGAATTTCGGGAATCAGGATCAGATCGGGCTGGCCGTAGGCGGAGCCAAGCGAAATGTAGCCCGACTCGCGTCCCATGACTTCGATGATCGAGATGCGACGGTGGCTTTCGGCCGTCGTGCGAATACGCTGGATGGACTGCGCGACCACATACACGGCGGTGGCGTAGCCCGGCGTGGCGTAGTTCACGATGTCGTCGAGTTCGATGACGTCGCGACTTTCGCGCTTGATGTATCGCTGCTTCTTATCGCCGCCGTCTTCGCGGACCCAGTCGTTCGGCTCGTCGAGGTAGTTCAGGCCGAGATCGTTGTCGATCGTCTTCGGCGCGAGCACGCAGGGGAAGTACTCCGACAGCGGCTGCATGCCGTTGATCGTGCCGTCGCCGCCGATGCAGATCAGCCCTTCAATTCCCAAACGTGTGAGACGTCCGCCGACCGCCTTCAGCAGTTCCGTCTCTTGACCGCTGATGTAGGTGCGCGAAGCGCCCAGAATCGTGCCGCCGAGCGTGGGATCGAGTTCCGGGATCGTCGTGAACAGGGGATTGAGATGGAGGTGCGGCACGCGTGGATCGATCAGGCCGCCGAAGCCCTTCATGATCCCGAACACTTCGATTTCGAGAGCGTTCGCGCGCTCGACGATGCCGTAGATCGTCGCGTTGAGTGCGGGCGTGTCGCCGCCGGCGGTCAGGACTGCGATCCTCGGCATGTGTTCGTCCTTGTTCCTCGCAACCGCGGCGGTTGTGGTGCAGGTTTGCGCGGAGACACTGTACCGCACTCCTGCCGGGAAGTCGCACCTTGTGCTTGAACACGTCACGGCGATAACCGACACGGTCGACTCACCTTGTCGCACCGAACCGGAACGCATTAGACTGCC
The DNA here is from genome assembly GCA_013813775.1 of Planctomycetaceae bacterium. Taxonomy (GTDB): domain Bacteria; phylum Planctomycetota; class Planctomycetia; order Planctomycetales; family Planctomycetaceae; genus JACCRE01. The sequence goes on along the minus strand of JACCRE010000343.1, from coordinate 5,153 downwards.
CGGTTGCGGACATCGATGCCGAGGGATCGAAGACAGGTCGAGGGATGCCATGAGATATGCCGCCGGATGCCTTTGCTCGGCCTTGCTCGCTTCGCTGTTCACCTTCTGGCTGACTCAACCGGCCGAAAACCGGCTGATTGCACAAGAGACCGGTCCCGCGCTGCCCGGATCCCCGACCGGCCCCGGTCAGACCTCGCCGCCGGTCCTTCCGCCGCGAAAAACGTATCGCGCCGACCCGAAACCGGAAGACCCGATTCCGGCGTTTCCACGATCGCTGCCGAACGCGGCACCGCCGGAAGTGGGACGGCCGGCCGCGGCCGAGCCAGAATTGCCCTCGCTGCGGCCGGTGCCCGATCCCATTTCCGACGAGCCTTCCGGCGAGTCGAAGACGACGCCCGCGGGCCGGATGTTTCGCGAGGCCGATCCACGTGAATCCACCGCTGCCCCGATTCCCGATCTCGATGATCTGTCGCCGGAAGAGGCGATCAACGTCGCCGTCTATGAGAATTGCAATCGCGGCGTGGTGAACATCACGAGCAAGGGCCTGCCCGGCGAACGCTTCCTGTTCATGGAGGTGCCCTCCGACGGCAGCGGCTCGGGCTCGATCATCGACCGCGAGGGCCACGTCCTCACGAACTACCACGTCGTCGAGAAGGCTCAGCAGGTCGAGGTCGCGTTGTTCGACGGTTCGACGTTCGACGCCAAGTTCGTCGGTGCCGACCCGGTCAATGATCTGGCCGTGATCAAGATCGATGCCCCGCCCGAAAAGCTCTTTCCGATCGAGATCGGCGACAGCAGCCGTCTGAAGGTCGGCATGCACGTCTTCGCGATCGGCAATCCCTTCGGACTCGAACGAACGATGACGTCCGGCATCGTGTCGAGCCTCAATCGGTCGTTGCAGATTCGCGGGAACCGCAGCATCAAGGCGATCATTCAGACCGACGCGGCCGTCAATCCCGGCAACAGCGGCGGGCCGCTGCTCGATAGCCGCGGCCAGCTTGTCGGCGTGAACACCGCGATCGCCACGGCGCACGCCGGTCAGAGTGCGGGCGTGGCATTGGCGATTCCGGCGACGCTCGTCGACCGTGTCGTGCCGCAACTGTTGCGGCACGGCCGCGTGATCCGGCCCGAGATCGGCATACAGCAAGTTCTGGAAACGGAACGCGGACTGCGGATCGCGTCGATCACTCCCGGGGGCCCGGCGGAACGGGCCGGGCTGCGGGGACCGCAGACCTCTCAGATTCGCCGCGGACCGCTCTACTGGACGAAGGAAGACCGCACCGCCGCTGATCTCATCGTGGCGGTGGATGGCGAAGAGGTCAAAACGGCCGACGACTTCCTGGGTCTCGTCGAGAAGAAGCGACCGGGCGACACCGTTCTCGTGAAAGTGCTGCGCGCGAACCAGACGACGGAAGTTCCCGTCGTCTTATCTGGCCCGACGGTCGAGCAACCGCTGCCTCCTGGCCAGCCGCCGCTTTGAGCGGAAGCCGATCGGTCGCAACCGATCGGCTGCAAACGTCGCCGCGTGGACGACTTTCGGCGAGCGGGATAGGATGACGAAATCCCGTTCCGCATCGCACTGAAGGTCTCATCGTGTCCGTCCGATTCGCCGAGCGTGGCGATAAGTCCCAAGTCGAAGAGGGCACCGCCCTTGCTCCGAAATTCGATGATCGCGGCCTGATCGCGGTCGTCACGACCGACGTCCACACCGGCGAACTGCTGATGCAGGCGTGGATGAACCGCGAAGCGCTCGAACGCACGATCGAGATCGGCGAGGCCGTCTACTGGTCGCGAAGCCGCAACGAACTCTGGCACAAAGGCGCCACCAGCGGTCACACGCAGATCGTGAAAGAACTGCGGATCGATTGCGATCAAGACGCGATCTGGCTGAAGGTCGAGCAGCACGGCGGAGCCGCCTGCCACGTCGGCTACAAATCGTGCTTCTTCCGCCGCGTTCCTGTGGGCGACGAAGCTCGCGAAAAGGGCACCGACCTCGTGTTCGTCGAGAGCGAGAAGGCTTACGATCCCGAGAAGGTCTACGGGAAGAAGTAAGCACTCTCAGAGAACGGAAGAACGGAGAATTGAGGAGTGAGAATGAGTCGCTGGTGAGACTTGGGAGACGTGTTCGCGGCTTCGACCATCTTCCCGTCCGCCGTACTTCCGTCCTCCGCGATCGCAACGAACATTTCTCGAACAGACTTTTGGGTCGCTATCTCGCGTTCCTGCGCGGGAACAAGACAGTCGAAGGAATCTCGCGCATTCGCCGGCCTCCTGACTCCTGTGTCCTGACTCCTGTCTCCTTTTTCAATGCCTCTCGCCGTCATGCGCCGCGTTCGCTTTTGTGCCGGGCATCGGTTGCTCGGTCATGAGGGCAAGTGCGCGGCGTTGCACGGGCACAACTACACGGCCGAGTTTCATGTGACGTCGGCGGAAGTCGATGCGGTCGGCCGTGTCATCGACTTCGCCGACCTGAAATCCCGCTTGAAGGGCTGGATCGACGAGCACTGGGACCATGGGTTCGTCTTGTGGGACCATGATGAGGCCGCGATCACCGCCGTCCGGTCGGTCGAGCCGCACAAGGTCTTTCTGCTGCCGGTGAATCCCACGGCGGAGCACCTCGCGGCGTATCTGCTGAATGAGGTTTGTCCGGAACGTCTCGGATCTCTGGGTGTGACCTGCACTCGCGTGATCCTATGGGAGACGGACGAAGCCTACGCCGAAGCGTCGCTCGCCTGATACGGCGCGGCCCGTTCACCGGTCAGCCCATCTTTCCCAGCCGACAGAGTTGCCCTGCGCCCACTTCTGCGGGCAGAATCGACGGACGCCGTGCGTGGCCTCTCGCCGCTTGCGAAGAACGACTCGTCCATTCTTCATCAGGATTCACCGTGCCGTTCCGCTTCGCCGCGTCGATTGCGCTCTTGATCTCCTTCTCGGCCGTGTCGGCCGATGACCAACCATCAGAGGCCACGAAACCCGCTTCCGACTCTCCGGCCGTCGAACTCAAGAAGCCGGAAGTCGACGACGAAAGGGCGGACGATGCCGAAACGCCGAAGGTCACGACGCACGCGGCCGAGATCGGCGGCAAGACCATCGAATACACAGCGACCGCCGGCACGTTGCCGCTTTCCGGTGAGGACGAAAAGCAGAAGGCCAATCTCTTCTTCGTGGCGTACACGGTGGCGCCGGAGGGAGATTCGCCGCGACCGCTGACGTTCTGCTTCAACGGCGGGCCGGGCTCGTCATCGGTCTGGCTGCATATGGGCATGCTGGGGCCGAAACGGGTCGAACTTCCCAACGAGCCGGTCGTGCCGCGTCCGCCGACGAAAGTGATCGCGAATCCCTATTCATTGCTCGACGTGACCGACCTCGTGTTCATCGACCCGGTCAGCACGGGCTACAGCCGCCCGATTGAAGGCGAGAAGAAGGAGCAGTTTCACGGCTATAAGGAGGATCTGGAGTCGGTCGGCCGCTTCATCCATCTCTACACGACGAAGTACGGGCGCTGGGGTTCACCGAAGTTTCTATGCGGTGAGAGCTACGGCACGCTGCGGGCCGCCGGTCTCGCCGAGCACCTCCAGGACCGCTACAACCTCGAATTGAACGGCATCGTGCTCGTCTCGATGGTGCTCGACTTTCAGACGCTGCTCGATCAGCCGACGAACGATCTGCCGTTCATTCTCTTCCTGCCGAGCTACGCGACGACCGCGTGGTACCACAAGCAGCTCAGCGACGAGATGCAGGCCAAGTCGGTGGAAGAGGTCGCGCAAGAAGCTCGTGAGTTCGCTCTCGGCGAATACGCGACGGCGCTGTTGAAGGCCGGTGATCTGCCGGCGGAGAAACGGCAAGAGATCATCGACCGCTACGCCGCAAAGACTGGTCTCGCGCCGGATTTCGTGCGTCGGTCGGAGTTCCGCGTGCCGCAGGAACGATTCGGAAAGATGCTCCTTCGCGAACAGGACCTGTCGGTGGGCCGCTTCGACAGCCGTTACTCCGGACCCGAACGCGACGCCGCCGGCAGCATGACCCGCCACGACCCGAGCGCCGCGGCGCTCTTCGGTCCGTTCACGGCCGCGCTCTATCAGTACCTTCGCGACGATCTGCGGATCGAAAAGGAGGTTCCCTACGAAATCCTGACCGGCAAGGTCCACCCCTGGAGCTACGACGAGTTCACGAATCGGTACGTCGAATCGGCGACACCGCTGTCGGAGGCGATGGCGCGAAATCCGCACCTTAAGGTGTTCGTCGCCAACGGTTACTACGACCTGGCGACGCCGTTCCTCGCGGCGGAGTACACCTTATCGAGGCTGCTCCCCGCCGTGCGGCGCGAAAACGTGACCATGGCCTACTACGAGGGCGGACACATGATGTACGTGCACGAGCCCGCTCTTGAGCAGCTTCGCGAAGATCTGCTGAAGTTCTATGAGACTGCGGCACCATCCCAATGACGTCGTATCAAAAGATGAAGCCGAGGGGTCGCAACCCTCGGCTTCAATCGTGTCTACGCGCTCGATGACGAAATCTACTTTTTCTCGTCGATCGTGAAAGGCTTGCGAACGACGGCCTTTTCGATGAGGCCGCTGCGAAGCAGCTTGACGGGAACCATCCGGCGGACGACGCGACCGTCTTCCATCACTCGCACGCTCTGCAGGTTCTGCTTGAACTTGCGCTTCGTGATGCCGGTCGTCTTGCGGCCGTTACCGCCGAGGTACTTCGCCTTGCCTCGCTCGACCTTCGAGTTGCCGCGACCGGGCTTGAGATCGCCGTAAAGCGCGATCTTCTTGGCCCGCTGTTCGCGCTTGCGCTTCGTGAGTGTGCTCATCGAAATCACCTTCGACCGCGGCCGAACCGGCCGCAGGATTCCGTGTCTTTGAGGAACGGAACAGTTTACCTAAGCCCAGGAATCGTGCAAGTGAAGAGCACGAGGCCGTTTCCGCTCGCATATTTTCCCCTCCGGACATCGAAAGTCGGCGTCTCATTGACGGATGTTCGCCGGCTGCGATACTACGCCCTTGGCACGGTCGCCCTTCGTTTCGGCGGTCGAACCCTTTGTAAGAAGCCCTCACGACGCCTTTGTAAGCCGCGACGCCGGTCTTTCGGTCGTGGGCAAGGAGCGAGAAGGAGGCGATGCCTTTCGCATCGTCGACGACGAGCGA
>JACCRE010000261.1 GCA_013813775.1 Planctomycetaceae bacterium | reverse complement strand
GGGCCGGGCCACCCCGCGCTGTTTCATGTAAGAATCCGCATCAGAAATCGACTCTGCGTTCTCTGCGCCTCCGCGGTTCAACCTTCAAACCGCTCGTTCGCAAGTCACTCCACCGTCATCCCCAGTTCCTTCACCAGAAACGCCAACTGGTCGGCGACTTCTTCGATGATCTTCTCGGTGGGCTTGCCGGCGCCGTGACCCGCGCGGGTCTCGATGCGGATCAGCACCGGGTTTTCGCCCTTATGCGCCTCTTGCAGTCGCGCGGCGAACTTGAAGCTGTGGCCGGGGACGACACGGTCATCGGTGTCGGCGGTGGTGATGAGGGTCGCGGGGTATTCCACGCCTTCCTTCAGGTTGTGCAGCGGCGAGTAGGCGTGGAGGGCCGCGAACTCGTCGGCGTTCTCCGCTGAGCCGTAGTCGTCGACCCAGAAGCGGCCCGCCGTGAACTTGTGGAATCGCAGCATGTCCATGACGCCCACGGCGGGCAGCGCGGCTCCGAACAGATCGGGCCGCTGCGTGATCGCCGCGCCGACGAGCAGCCCGCCGTTGCTGCCGCCCTGAATCGCGAGTTTTTCGCGGCTCGTGTACTTATTTTCCATGAGCCATTCCGCGGCGGCGATGAAGTCGTCGAACACGTTTTGCTTGTTGGCCTTCGTACCGGCCTGGTGCCACTCTTCGCCGTACTCGCCGCCGCCTCGCAGGTTGACCATGGCATAAACGCCGCCCATCTCCATCCACTGCACACGGCTGATCGAGAAGCTGGGCGTGAGCGAGATCGCGAAGCCGCCGTAGCCGTAGAGCAGCGTCGGGGTGTTGCCGTCGCGCTTCAGACCCTTCTTATAGCTCAGGAACATCGGCACCCGCGTGCCGTCCTTGCTGTTGAAGAAGACCTGCTCGACCTCGAAGTCTTTGGGATCGATGCCCGCGCCGGCCTGACGGACCAGTTCGGTCTTGCCGGTCAGCAATTCATAGCGATAGATGCTGGGCGGCGTCGCGAAGCTCGAGAACGAGTAAAAGGTCTCGACGTCGGTCCGTTTGCCGCCGAAGCCCGACGCCGTGCCGATCCCCTCCAACGGCACTTCGCGAACGAGTTCACCCTTGGGCGTGAACAGCTTCACCTGCGTCTTCGCGTCGTGCAGGTACGAGCAGACAAACATGTTCGCCACGAAGTTGACGTCGTCGAGCACGTCGTCGCTCTCGGCGAGGATCTCGTGGACGTGCCCTTTGAAGTTGCTCGCGTTCGCCTTGCGCGTATCGATCGAGATGATCCGCCGCTTCGGAGCGTCAAGATCGCTGCGGAAGTAGAACACGCGATCGTCGTTGCCGAGGAACGTGTACTCGTTCTCGAACTCGTCGACGAGCGCGACCGGCAGCCCGTAAGGCTCTTCAAGATCCTTGTAGAAAATGCGGTACTTGTCGGCGGTGCCTTTCCAGCCCGTGATGATCAGGAATCGGCCGTCTTCGGAAACATCGACGCCGAAGCCCCACTCCGGTTCATCGGGACGCTCGTAAACGAGCACATCCTGATCCTGCGGCGTGCCGATGCGATGGTGGTAGACCTTCTGGTTGAGGTTCAGGCTTTGAAACGTCTGGCCCTCGTTCGGCTCAGGATAGCGGCAGTAGAAGAAGCCTTTACCGTCCTTCGTCCAGGCCGCTCCGCTGAACTTCGACCACCTCAACTCGTCGGCAAGCACTTTCGTGTCGGCGATCTCCATCGTCTTCCATACGTTCCAGTCGGAACCGGCTTCCGACACGCTGTAGGCGACATACCGGCCGTCGTCGCTGAAGGCCATGCCTCCTAAGGCGACCGTGCCGTCCTTCGACCAGGCGTTGGGGTCGATCAGCACGCGTGGTTCGTCGGCGAGCGACTCCTGCACGTAGAGGACCGACTGATTTTGAAGTCCGTCGTTCTTGAAGAAGTAATAGCGTCCGCCGGCCTTGAAGGGGCTGCTGTACTTCTCGTAGTCCCAGAGTTCCGTCAGCCGCTGCTTGATCGTCTCACGTTCCGGGATCGATTCGAAATAGGCCGAGGTCACCTTGTTCTCGGCGGCGACCCATTCGGCGACCTCGGGATTGGTGCGAACGTCGTCTTCGAGCCAGCGATACGGGTCGGCGACCTTCTTCCCGTGATAGTCATCGATCTGTTCGATCTTCTTCGTTTCCGGATACTGGATCTCGCCGGCGGAGGCGGCAATCGGCAGGGTCATAAGAGTCAGCAAGACGTAGCGGGGCATTGGCAAACGCTCTCTCGTTACAGACTTCGCCAGAGCACTTCACGTGCGAAGCATTTCCTTGAACCGGGGATTGTGGCTATCTCGGACCGATTTGTGAACCGCCGCGGTTCGGGACGCGACCTCTCTGTAGAGCCATGAACCGAACACCCGAACGAATCCGCGACGAATGGCTCGTGTTTCGAGCACAGGACGGCGATCGCGACGCGATCACCGAACTCGTCGCGCGATGGCAGCCCCGGCTGCTCGCTCACGCGGCTCGACTCACCGGTCGACATGACGCTGCGGCCGACGTTGTGCAGGATTCATGGATCGCGATGGTCAAGGGGTTGCGGCGACTCGACGACCCCGCGTGCTTTCCACGCTGGGCCTATCAGGTCGTCACGCGCCGCAGCACCGACTGGGTCCGCCAGACGGTGCGGCAACGTCGGCTCAACGAGCGCGTCGCGATCGATGCGCCGACGCACGAGGAACCCAACAATGTCAACGACGATGTCGACGCTCTGCGAACCGCGATTCGCAAATTGCCCGCCGAACACCGCACGCTCCTCGCGATGCACTATCTCGACGGCCTCAGCCTCGCCGAGATCGCGGAAGCCCTCGGCATTCCGCGCGGGACGGTCAAGAGCCGGCTGCATGCGATTCGCGGCGAGCTGAAAGGACTATTGGAACTCGAACCCGACTCCCCTCTCGCTGGGGAGAGGGGCCGGGGCTGAGGGGAGCGCCCACGCCCCGCATAGACCTCGTCAACGAGCGTTGACTCGCAGGCTGACGCCTGCGGCTCGCATCGTTCAACATCTCGTATCGTTCAACACAAGGAGAAGAACCATGAACCGCACCGACGACATGATCCGCCGCGCTCTCGCCGCCGACGAATTTCCGCGCAGCGAGGAGTTGCCGATCACCGAGCAGATCCTCGAAACCTTTCGCGGACGGAACCGCTGGATCGCGATGTACGTGTGGGTCTACACCTTCGTGGTCGCGGCCCTCACCGGATATTCGATCTATCGCTTCGCGAACGCGACCGACGTGACGCAGACGGTGTCATGGGGCATCGGCATCATGGTCTTCGGCCTGCTCGTCGCGATGGGCAAGATCTGGTACTGGATGGAACTCAACAAGAACGCCGTCACTCGCGAACTCAAACGCGTCGAACTGCAACTCGCCGAGTTGCAACAGCGGTTGGGAACGTAGGGTGCAAACAGAGCGGCCCGGCTTAGAGTTGCCCGGCCGCTCTGCTTTGTCAGCGAGGAGAATCACTCCGTTGCCGGCGCCTTCAGCGTTCCAAGAAACGCGAGCAGCTCGTCGCGGCTTTCCTCGTCGAGAGCTTCGTACCGCTCGGCGGAGGCGCGACCTTGCCCATCATGGAGGCGAACCGCCTCGTCAAGCGTCTCGGCGCGCCCGTCGTGCAGATAGGGGGGCGGAATCGGCAACGCCCCAGAGCGGCGGAGTGCGGAACTCTTCGGTCGCTGCGGTCAGTTCGCCGAGGCTGGGCGGGATCTCGATGATTTGTGTCGTCGGACTGACCACGGCTCCCAGGCTCAAGGTGCTGCCTCCTCCCGAATACCCTCCGCCACCCGTGCTGGGCGTGCGAATGGGAACGACGGAAGTATGCAGTGATTGGACTCTTCGGAAGCGCGGAGGCGGCATCGGTGCGGCGACCCGATCGGCGAGCCTCGATCCCATGCTGTGCAACAAAAGATCGCTATAGAGACCGTTTGCCGGTCCCAGGTCGGGCTGGCGGCAGACCGCGCAGCCGATATCTTCAAAGGACTCGCGTCCCGCATCGATACCGACGCGATCCTCGAAGCTCGCAGGCAGAACCTGTTGCGGAGCCGGTAACGAACGCACGAACGCCACGAGCGCCTCGACCTGCTTCTCCGACATGTCGAGCGGCGTACGCGCGGTTTTGCTTTTGATCGGCCCATCGACGGGCCAGGCGGGCTGGTCGTGAACGCCTTTCGCACCCGACCTGACCCGCAAGCCGAGCTCGGCGGCGCAGGCCGTCCGCACGAAGTCATCGAGCGACGACACATGTCCCCGCCAGCCGAAACGCCCCGCTCCGGCGTCCGTCATGCGGCCGGCGACCTCCGGGTGATTGTCCCGCTGGGCCACGGCCAAAGCACGGACCAGAGAGGGCTTGATCTGATCGATCAGACCCGTGCCGAACAAGGCGGGGGTACTGCGCTGGGCAAGCTGATACCGCATGCCGTCGCCGAAGGTTTGCCCGGTTTCCGTCGCCGGTCGTAGCTCCGCCGGGAACATGTCGCGCAGTCGCCGCCGGTAGTCGTCGTAGGTCCGCATCGAGCCTGCACGATCACGACCGAAACGGTGCAGCGACACATTAAGCGATTCGAAAAAGCCGGGGTGAGTCGCCTGCGCCCGCGACGCCATCAAGCGGGTCGTCTCAGCGGGCGTCCCGAGCGGCAAAGCGAGACTCACGATCTCGACGTTGTGATCATTCGGCCCGGCTCCGCCGATCCCGGCCATGTGATGACACTCGACGCACGAAGCGCCGTTGAACAAGGGGCCGAGGCCGTCACCGAGACGCGGGCCCGCCAGCGGCGAATCGTCGGCAGGCGGCCGCAGCCGGTTTTGCTCGAAGAGCTGCCGACCGAGCGTCATGCGATCGGACTTCGATTCCTCGGCGTTCGCCGCCAGCGACAGGACCAGACATCCCAAGAGCACAGCCGCGCGATCGAGCGCCATGTCACGCCTCGTCGATTCCAATCCGTACCAGAGGCGGCCCGTCCGAGCGTTCAGCGTACCGCGGAAACGAGAGGGGTCAAAGAAAAATCGTCCCGGCGTTCCCCGAGAGAAGTCGGCCCATTGAGACGGATGTATTCACAGACACCCTGGACTCACGGCTGAGAGGCGTCAGTGCTTCACTCTCCCCAGGAAGAAGCCAGCCATCGCACCCAGCAGGATCGAGAGCAACAGAATCGCTCCCCAGAAAAGAGCGAAAAACGCTCTGACTTCGTCAGGGGTGCGGGACCACCAGAGATTGTCGAGCAGCACATAAACGATGGCGGCCGTGGGAAGCGCACCGAAGATCAGGCCGGAACCGCCGCCCCAGATCGCACCGACGATCATCCAACTCGTTGAGCGGCGCATGTCACGTCGGCCCGAACAAGTTCTCGGATGTGTTCGCTTTCAAAGACTGGTCGGTCCTCAACGTGGCGCGGCCGAGCAAAAATCCCGACGACGCACCCAGCAGGATCGACAACAGCAGGACCGCTCCCCACATGAGGCCGAACACCGTTCTGTCGGAGACAGAGCCGGAAATGAGATCTTCGAGAATGCCGAACACGATCGCAAAGGCCGGCAACGGCCCGAAGATCAGGCCGACGCTCCCACCCCAGATCGTCCCGAGAAGCACCCACGTGGTTGAGCAGCGCATGTCGCACGTCCGCCGAACGGGAAGACACTCGTCAGGTGTTCCGAGCCCGTTTCAATGACGTTTCGTGCGCGAAAATATTCCCGAACCGATTCGATCTTGGAGAAAACGCGAGCGGCAGGCCGACGCCTGCCGCTCACGTTGGTTCACTGCTTCGCGAAGCAATACAGGCTCTTGTCGCCCCTCACGTACATCACGTCGCCGACGATCGCGGGGCTGGCGTCGACGATTTCGTCGAGCTTGTTCGTCGCGACGACCTCGAACGTGTCGCCGGCCTTCACCACAAGGCTGTTGCCTTCACGGTCGAAGTAGTAGAGGCGTCCCGCCGCCGCGACGGGAGAGGCATAAAGAGTTCGCAAGTCGTTCATGCGCTCGTTCGCGTATCTCTCGTCGCCCGTGGCGGCGTCGAGGCAGGTCAGGATCGCGTCGCGTCCTTTCGTGATGTACAGCCGGCCGTCGAGCAGCACCGGTGAGGCGATGTAGGGCGTGCCGTCGTTCCGTTTCCAGGCGATCTTGTCGCTCTCGGTCAGGTCGCCCGTCGCGTCGAGCGGAACGGCGTACAACGCATAACCGCGGAAGCCCGTCATGACGTACACGGTCGTTTCGTTCGCGACCGGCGTGGGGATCGGGTTCTGCGCCTGCCCCCCGCATTCCCACAACAGCTTGCCGCTCGCGAGGTCATAACTGCGCACGCGGTTCGAGCCGTTCAGCACGACCTGATGACCATCGCCGCGCGGCACGATGAGAGGAGTCGCCCAGGTCGTCGTTTCGTCGCGATCGACGCGCCACTTTTCATCGCCGGTTTTCGTGTCGAGAGCCACGACGAAGCTCTGCCCGTCGTGATCCCACGGCACGACGAGAGTGTCTTCGAATAAGGCCGGCGTCGCGCCCTCGCCGAACTGATTCTTGGTCTGCATGTCGCCCAGGTCTTCTTCCCAAATCTTCTCGCCGTCGAGGTCGTAGCAATGGACGCCGCGCGAGCCGAACGAGCAGTAGAGGAACTCGCCGTCGGTCACGGGCGACGCCGAGGCGTACGTGTTCGTTTCGTGCGTCCCTTCGTGCGGCTGCTCTTTGCGTGCCGTCTGCTTCCAGACCGTCTTGCCGGTGTTGCGGTCGAGGCACATCACGACGAACTCAAGCGGCTTCGCCGGTCCGCCTCGGGCACCGCCGCCGCCTCTGCGTTCACCGCGCTGGCCCTCGCCGCCGGGCCGTCGCCGCTCCGGCTGAAAGATGACCGGTTCGGTGGCGGACGGCGCGCCGCTATCCGCAGCGGCGTTGTCGGTTTCGATGGCCGTCAGCAGGAAGAGCTTGTCGCCCCAGATGATCGGCGACGCGCTCCCCTTGCCGGGAATGCCGACCTTCCACTTGAGATTCTTGTCTTCGCCGAACTCGATCGGCGGATTGCCTTGCGGTGCAACGCCTGTCGCCAACGGCCCGCGCCAGCGCGGCCAGTTCCCCACGTCGCCTGAGTCGGTTTGAGCCCACGCCGGCACCGTTGCGAGCCAGACGAGCACGCCAATCGCTGCAACCCCGCGCATTGCATCGCTCCTGAACGAGGTGATGACCGAGTGCCCGTCCATTGGAACGAGTCGGGAGGCGGAAGTCTCGCGCATCGTCAGGGGTCGGGAAATCGACAGTTCCTGTCTCTTGTCTCCGGACTTCGAACTTCTCATGAAAGCCTCAGCGTCTCATACCGCGCCTGGCAGGCCGTGTCATAAGCCACCCTCAGCCGTTTCGACTGTGGGAAAAACTGCAAACAGGCCGTCGTGAACCAGTATGAACCGTGTACGCAGGGCGTATCATCGGCGGGTTGGTCGTCGGGCCCATGGTCGGCCATGACGGCGGCGAGCGTATCGGCGTCGAGGACGTCGGTCCTTGCGAGGAGCTCTCGGAAGCGCGCGTCTCGTCGATCCGACGAACTGTGCAACCGCCGGCCTTGCAACGGCCCCGGTGCCCGATGGTCGTAGACGGCGTCGTCGGGGATCTGCACTTCGCGCATGAGCGCTTCAGAGAAGGCGTTCGTATGAAACAGAACGTCCTCACCCTCCGCAGGTCGACGCAGCCGGCTCCGAGTGCTCGACACTTCCATCGAAGCGATGTCGCCGGTGGCGTCGGCGAGCAACAACAGGCCTCCGCCCCAGCGTTTGCGTGAGTCGATCCAAGCGGCGGCCTCGGTCACGGTCCCGCAACGAGCGAGAGCTTCGGCGATGACCATCGAAATCGGGGCCGCCGGCCGTTCCGGCAGGTCGGTCGTGAAGGCGTAGTCGTACGCGATGCACAGCCCTCGCTCGTTCATGCCGTCCACCGCCCCGGCGAGCGGCGCGGCCGTGAAATCGAGCGAACGAAACCCCTCGGCGGGGCGGCTTTCTCGAATCGCGTAGTACGGCTGGATCAGCGGCAGATAATCGAAGTTGCGGGCGACGATCGGCTCGCCCGTCGCCGACCTCGTACCGCGAACGGCCACCGCGGAGCAGGCCCCGGGGCACGCCGTGCAACCGCCGACCGAAGACAGCATCGGCTCCAGCACGTTGAACAACGCCGTCGGCTTCAAACCGATGCCCGACCCCTCAGCGATGCCGGCGATGCGTTGCGTCGTCTGCGGGAAATCGCCCGCCAGCGGTTTCGCGAAGGCATCCCAGGCCTTCCGTTCGGCGAACAGGCGATAGGTCCAGTAGGGCATCCAGCGCGGTCGCCGTCCCGAGAAGGATTCGATGCGGGCGAGATCCGCCCGCGCCGCGACGATCTTCGATCGCAACGCACGACCTTGCGCCACCCCCATCTCATAAGGCGTGCCGGCACACACGACCTCGACCGACGCGCTTCGTTTGATGGAAAGTTTCGCTGGCATCCGTTCGTTTCATTCCATGCGCCCCAAGGCGGTGTCGCCGAGTGAACCGTGAAGGCCGATCACTGAATCAGGGTATAAAAACCGCCAAGACGCCAAGATCGCTAAGGACGCCCGCGGAGTCCGGCCTGGAACTGTCATCAGCTTCGTGATCTTGGTGCTCTTCGCGGTTCCTGCACTCTTCATCCTGACCGAAGTCGGATCAATCTCGTAGAAGTCCTTGGCGTTCTTGGCGGTTCATACCTTCATCGTCAGATCAGCCCCACCAGCCGTCGGGCATTGTCGCGAAAGACGACGTGTTGAACGTCCTCGGGCAGGTCCAGGCCTCGCAGCACTTCCTGTTGTGGGATCGGTTGGCCGACGGTGAGGTAGTCGGTGCCGAACATGATGCGGTCCTTGTGGCGAATGATGAACTCGCGGCCGAACTTTGGGTCGCGCGAGATCGCGTTCGCCCCGCTTCCCGCAGACAGGTCGAGATAGAAGTTCGGGAACTCGTCGAGCAGCGCGTCGAGTGCGCCGCCCGGCTTCACGCCGCCTTTCGGATAGCCGCCGAGGTCGTTCGCGTCTCCCGAAATCGACGCCCAGGTGCCGGGACCGTGCCCGACGACGTTCACCTTCGGGAAGGACGACAACACGTTCTTCAATGCGGGCAGGCCGGGTTCATCGGTGTTCCGCACTTCGTCGATGTGGATCAGGATCGGAATGCCGACGCTCTGACAGGCCTCATAGACGGCGAGGTTTCGCGGGTCCGCGAGCGGCAGGCCGACCTTATGCTCGCCGAAGCCTTTGGCCCCCGCATCGACATAACGTTTGATCTGTCCCGCGAGGTTCTTTCCGCCGTAGAACGAGTTGCGAGGATCGATCACGCAGAAGGGGATCAGCCGATCGCGGTACGGCTGCGTCTCGGCGAGCACGTACTCCGTTGAGACCGGGTTCGGATACGCTTCGGGCGATACCAGAGGCAACACCCACGCCTGCGCGATGTCGTTGCCATCCATCCAGCGCAGCAGGTCCGACGCCGTGAGCGGCTCGGTCTTGTCGGCGGGGATCGTACCGATGTGAGTGTGCACATCGACGTACCGACCCGGCGGAAAGTTGCGTTTCGCCTCTTCGGCGGCCTTCAATCGCGACGCCGCGAAGCCGGCGACGGCAGCCCCGACGATTGACTGGCAGAACGACCGGCGAGTGATCGACACAACAGGCTCCGTGCGAGGATATGACGGGAGCGCGGCAAGCGGAACTGTCATTAGAGCCGCCTTCGCAACTCAACTCCATCGTCCCGCGAAACCGCCGCGGCCGATCCCGACACGACCCGGAAGAACTCGGCGAGCCACTGCCGTCATCTCCTTGAGATAATCGAGAGTGATCGATCGCGGATCGATCGCCGCCATCGCTGCGGGAAGTTCCGTGCGCAACGTACGACTCCCGTTGGCGGTGCCGTCGCCGCCGATGAAGTGGTCGAGCACGAGGGCGTCGGCGACCTCACCGATCGTCGAGAAGAAGCGTTCCGGATCGGCGATCGGCAGCAGCGGCGCGACCGTGACGACCGTCGTGATGCCGGCGGCCTTCAGCGCGGCACAGGCCGCAAAGCGATTCGCGACGCTGCTCGCCGGGGGCGGAAGACCAGGCAGTCGGTCGCTGTCGGACTCGATCGAGACGTGAACCCGCACCTCGCAGCGTTCCGCGAGAGCGAGAATGCGTTCGAGCTCATCCGTCACGCGATGCGAGTGCGTCTGCAGGATCAGCCCGTCGGGCGGAAGTGATCGCATCACGTCAAGTAGCGACCGCGTGATGCGAAACGTGCGCTCCTGCGGTACGAACGGATCGGTCGCGCTCGCGCAGAAGGTCACGAATCGGCCGCCGCACGACTCACGCCGCTGTGCCCAGCGTTTCTCGCGAGCGTAGGTTTGGCGATAGACGTCGGCGGCGTTCGTCCGCGCTTCGAGAAAGCCGCCCCAGCGGCGGCCTTGCGTCACGTAGGCGTTGTGTCGCACGTAACAGCCGACGCCGCACAGGGCGTTGCCGTAGGTGCAGCCGCGATACGGTTGCAGCGAGTGAGTGGCGATGCCGTCGAGGTAACCGCTCGTGCGAGTGAGGATCGCACGGACGGCGGTTTCAGTGACGACGAGCGACTTCGAGGGTGATGGCCGGGCGAGATTTTGCATGCGCCTGCGAGTTGTCGCTCCAAACAGGTGAACAGTCGAGTCGAAACCCGTATCGTGATCGGTCCGTCCTTCACCACATCCTACATCCCAAATCCTCAATCCTCGGCCATGCTCTCTCTCAAGCAACGCCTGTCATCCGGCGAAACGATTATCGCGGCGGCATGCGGACGGATTCCGTCGCACGTGATCGTGCAGATGATCGGCATGTCGGGGCATTTTCAGGCGGTGTGGCTCGATCACGAGCACTGCGGCTTCAGCGGCCAGCAGCTCGAAGTCATGGCGCTCGCCGCCCGCGCGACGGGGCTGGAAAGCTTCGTGCGGCTCGCGCCGACCGATTACGCCGCGGTCACGCGCTGCCTCGAAGCCGGTGCGGGAGGCGTGATGGGGGCCATGATCCACAACGCGGCTCAGGCCGAGGAGTTCGTCCGCTGGGCGAAATTTCATCCGGAAGGAAACCGCGGACTCAACAACGGCGGCTACGACGGAAAGTTCGGCGGGCTTCCGCTCGCGGCATTCGCCAAGAATGCCAACGAGAACGTATTCGTCGCGATTCAGATCGAGACCCGCGGCGCTCTCGCCGAGGTCGATGCCATCGCCGCGATCCCGGGCGTCGATCTGCTGTTCGTCGGCCCGGCTGATCTGAGTCAGGCGCTGGGCGTGACGGGAGAGCTTTTCCACCCCGAGTGCCTCTCCGCGATTGACGCCGTCGCGGCGGCCTGCAAGCAGCACGGCAAGCACTGGGGGGCGGTATCGATCGGCCACGAGCATGCGCAGATGATGCTGGGCAAGGGCTGCCGGCTGCTGTCGCCAGCGAACGACGTGCGGTTGTTGCAAGTGGCGTTGGGGGTTGTCGGAGAGGAGATCGCTGCTTTGAAAGCACGCGTCTAACGCACTTACTGAATTGAAAGGGAACGGCGTCATGACCAGCCGCAGTCCCGCGAAGTCTCGCGATGCGCCGCCTCCACCGTTCCGCCTCAAACTCTCGTGGACGCCTCTACTGGTGCCGTTCGGCGCAGTTGCGGCCTTCCTGTTTGGGTTCAATGCGGCTCAGGCAGGCGCGACGAGAGAGGAAGGTTGGTTCTTCATGATGGCCGCGGCCGTCGTGTCGATCATTGGTTATGCGCTCCGGGCGTGGACGGTCGACAACAGCTTGGCCGAACTTGAAAAACGCGTTCGTCAGTTAGAGGTTGAGTCCGTGGCTTTGAAAGGCAAGCCGCAGGCGTAAGCCTGCGGGTGATTCCGAGCTACAACGGCCGCTCGAGCACAAGATACCCCGTCGGCTCCAGCCCCAGCGCGGCATAGGTCTCCCGGGCCGGGCCGTTGTGCTCTTCGACGTACAACCGCACGACCGGCACGCCTTCGCTCTTCGCGACGTCCACCACGTGTTGGAATAGCGCGCGAAACACTCCGCGACGACGCCAGTCCTGGCGGACGTAGACGCTCTGAACCCACCACATCATGCCGTTCCGCCAGTCGCTCCACTCGAACGTCACCATCAGCTGGCCAATGACGGCGCCGGCCTCGTCGCCGTCGCTGAGTCTCGCGAGAAAGTAACGTCCCTTCGCGGAGTCGCCCAGCACGGCCCTCACACCTTTCTCGACCGTCGCACGCTCGAGCGTTTTGCTTTCCGTCTCACTAGCGAGAGCGATGTTGTAGTCGACGACGATCGGGGCGTCGTCGGGCGTGGCGGGGGTGATGTGAAACGGCATGAAGCTCTCACGAACTCGTTCCCCTCTCCCGAGAGAGAGGAGAACTGGATTCAGCGCCTACCGCGCTGCTTCTTTCCGGGATGCGCCACCGACGGAAAGAACTCGCTCTCGACATGCTCCCGATCCATGATCGCCGCGAGCTTCTTCGCGACATCTTCGTTCTCGTCGGCGATGTTGACGGATTCATTCGGGTCGGTTTTCAAATCATACAGTTCGATCGGCTCTTTGGTTCCGAATCGAATCGACTTCCAATCGCCCGACCGCACGGCCTGCTGGAAGGGGTGATGAATCTCCCAGTAGAGAGCTTCGTGCGGCGCTTGACGTTCGCCGCGAAGCGTCGGCAGGACCGAGATGCCGTCAAGGCCACGCGGCGATCCGACGCCAGCGATGTCGCACAGCGTCGGATAGACATCGACCATCGACCACGTGAAGTCACTCGTTTTGCCTGCAGGAACGTGCCCCGGCCAACGGACCGCCATGTTCGCGCGGAGGCCGCCTTCGTACAGAAATCGCTTCGTGCCGCGGAGACCGCCGGCGCTGTTCAGCTCTTTGACGAACGGGGCGTTCGGGCCGTTATCCGAGGTGTAGAAGACGATGGTCTCGTCGTCGAGGTTCTGCGATTTCAGTTCCTCGAGCAGGAGACCGACGCTCCGATCGACACGCGTCACCATGGCCGCGTAGTTCTTGACCTGCTGCGGCCACGGTTTGCCGCCGTAGAGAGCGTACGCCGGATCGCTGTGCGGAATCACGTACTCGCCGTGCGGCAGCGTGTAGGCGAGATAGAGAAAGAACGGCTTCTTCGCGTTCTGACGCACGAAATCGAGCGTCTCGCGTTCGAAGAGGTCGTGGATGTAGGTATTCTGCTTCTTCCCCGCGTTTTCTGACAGTTCGACCCGTTTGCCATTCTTCCACAGCCAGTCGGTGAACTGGTCGTGGGCGTGGACCTGATCGAGATAGCCGAACCAGTGGTCGAAGCCTTGCTTGCCGGGCTCGCCGGTCGATCCGGGATTGCCGAGACCCCACTTGCCGATGCCCGCGGTGACATATCCCGCAGCTTTGAGCGTCTTGGCGACGGTGATGTCTTCCGGTTCGAGGAACACAAGTGGTCGACCGTTGAACGCGTCGCGACGGCCGGTCGCTTCGTTATCCCGTCGCCGGCAGTGGCCGGTGTGCAGGCCGGTCATCAGCACGCAGCGGGTCGGGGCGCAGACCGCCGAGCCGCTGTAGTGGTTCGTGAACCTCGTGCCCTCCCAGCACATCCGCTCGAACGCCGGCGTGGCGATGATGTCGCCACCCAGATCGCCGTAACCGGCGTCATCGATCATCACGTAGACAATGTTCGGGCGATCGGCGGAGACGGCCGTGTTCACACCGGCAATCGCGACGAACAGGCAGCAGACGCTCTTCATCGTGTCCCCCGATCCCCCGTCTCTCCCGATCCCCCGTCTCCAAAGCCCAGTCCCCACCGGGCGCAGCCGGCGGGCTTCTCATGGCTTCGCCAAACTTCCCCTCGCCCTCTTGACGCACGATTGTATAATGCAGGACGATTGGAACCGAACCGTCGGGGATCGCCCCGGTTCGACTGATTTGCGATTTCCATTTGAGGACGAGTTCGATGGCGGTGAATCTGACCGAAGCGGCGGCACAGGAAATCATGCGGGCTCGGGCCGAGGCCGGCTACGCCGACACGATGGTGCTACGCGTCGGCGTCGCGGGCGGCGGATGCAGTGGCTTCCAGTACAGCCTGGGCTTCGACGACGCGGCCGACGCGGCGAAAGACCACGTCGCCGACATGCACGGCGTGAAGGTCGCCGTCGACAAGAAGAGCGCCCTGTACCTCGACGGCACCACGATCGACTACTACAGCGGCCTCGATCGCCGCGGCTTCGTGTTCAACAACCCCAACGCCGTCAAAAGCTGCGGTTGCGGCAGCAGCTTCTCGGCGTGAGCTGAATCGCGTTTCGACGCCTCGAAGCCCACGGACCTTGGTCCGTGGGCTTCTTCGTTGCTATGCTGCCCCACATTCTGCGAAATCGCAAAGGGAGACGGCGGTGCTTGAGATCAGCTTGAAGGGCAAGAACGCCCTCATCACGGGGTCGAGCAAGGGGATCGGTCGCGGTTGCGCTCTCGCCGTCGCCAAGGCCGGCGGCAACGTCGCCATCAACCATCGGTCGTCGCCCGCCGAGGCCGAAGAGGCCGCCGAACTCGTCCGCAAAGAGGGCGGCAAGGCGATCATCGTGCAGGCCGACGTCGCCGATCAGAAGTCGGTCGAAGAGGCCGTCCGCAAGACCGTCGAGGCCTTCGGCAGCCTCGATTGCTTCGTCTCGAACGCCGTGTTCAGCGACCGGCAGCCCTTCCTCGACGCCGACATGGAAGGCTTCAGGAAGACGATCGACGTGAGCATGTGGGGTGCCTTCTACGGCGTTCGCGCCGCCGGCAGGCAGATGCGCGATCAAGGCAAGGGCGGCTCGATCGTGGTGATCTCCAGCCCGCATGCCGAGATCCCCTTCCCGACGGCGATGGCCTACAACATGGCCAAGGCCGCGATCGACCACATGGCCCGCACGGCCGCGACCGAGCTGTTTAAGCACCGCATTCGCGTGAACGTGATGCACCCCGGCTGGATCGATACGCCCGGCGAGCGGAAGTTCTTCACCGACGAGCAACTCGCCGCCGGCGCCGCGAGCCTGCCCTGGAAGCGGCTGGGCACGATCGACGAGATCGGCAAGGGCGTCGCGTTCATGCTGTCGGACTCGGGCGACTACATGACCGGTTCGACGCTCACCATGGACGGCGGCGTGAAGCTGCCCTGGTGGAGCAAGCGTGAAGAGGGTGGGCAGTAGTTCGAAGCTCGGTGACCAATTGAAGAAAGATGGGGGCCGACGCTCGGCCCCCATCTTTCTTGCATTGCGGCTGGCCGCTCACGAACCCGGTGGCGGCGTCGCGACATTGCCGGGAGACTCAACGCCTCCATTGCCTCCGGGCGTTCCCGAACCAACTCCCTGCACCGCGTCCGGCGGGGGGGGAGCGATCGGATTTTCGGCGAACTCCACCTCGTTCGAACTTCCGCAGCCAGTGACGAAGACGAGCAGAAGCAGCCCGCGACACGGTAGACGAAGGATGCTCATTGAAATCTCGACAGAGGTCTATTGGCCTTGAGAGTTTCAGATTCGTCAGATTAAAAGGTCACGGTGTTGCCGTCCTGCATGGCGGCGAGCCGCATGAACACGCCCCAGTGATCGACCTTCCGTGAGATCGCATGGACCGAGCCGTCGGTAAAGGCGAACTGGATGATGTCACCCGTGTGATGGCTGCCGTACTGATGCCAGCCGGGTTTCCCGGTGTAGTTGATGCCGTAGGCCGTGGGCATCATGCCGACGCCCGTCCAGGATTGCGTGAACTCGAAGGCGCCGGTGGTGCGGTTGTACCCGCCGATGGTTTCGCCGAAGAGAATCGTGTTGCTCGTGCCGTCGGTGACATCGCGGTAGTCGTTCTTCGAGCGCACGCCGAACGGTCCCGCCCACCTGTCCCAGCCGTTGCCGATCTTCCCGAAGCCGCCGGGATTCCCGACGTAGTTCGTGCGTGCCATCGCAGGCGACCATGGAAGTCCAATGTAGGTCGCGGTCGTGTAGCCGGAGTTCGTTCCCGAAGGCACGCCACGCTGCCCGACCATGCAGCCGATCGTCGCCTCTTCGTCGGCATCGCTCGGGCAGCGGAACATTGGTATCCGCGCCTGGCACATCTCCCAAGACTTATCGCCGGCCGTCGCCCAGAAGGGAGGGCCGCCGAGGTCGATGTTCTTTTCGCTGTCCATGGTGTCGTAGATCGCCGTCTGCTCCATGAACGGCAACAGGTAGACGAGCGACCCCAAAAACTGGTGCTCGGTGCCTTTGTACTTCGACGAGCCCGATGCGTCTTCCCAGACGATGCCGGACGGAAGTTTGCCGAAAGTCGATTGGAAGTTCGCGGCGGCGAGCCCTAACTGCTTGAGGCTATTCTTGCACTGCGTACGCCGGGCGGCTTCGCGAGCCTGTTGCACGGCGGGCAGGAGCAGTGAGATGAGCACGGCGATGATGGCGATCACCACCAGGAGCTCGATCAACGTAAAGCCAATCCTGGTGTTGCGCGATGTCGCGCGGCTGCCGTCGGTCATAGCAGGCATCCTCATGGAAACGAGAAAACCGGACAGCCCCGCAGCCGCGAATTGCTTGGTAAGAGAGCGATGAATCAAGCGAAATGGATGCGGTGCATGCCCGTGGCATCATCAGCAACGCAAGAAGAATGCCGACCGTCGCGTTTCGACGTGGAGAGATGCCTCACCGTGTTGTTCAGGAGCGTCTTAAAACGCAGAAACGGCCGCGATTCACGGCCGTTTCACGGAAGGTCTTTTTTAGCGTTCACTTCAACAACTGCGCCGAAACGCCGCTTCCTTCGCGTTTGCAATCGAGAAGTTCGATTCGGATTCGCTCTAAAAACGGGAAGTTCTTGCCCGTGAACGCGGCACGCATCGAACGGCACCGCGATGCGTCTCAACCCAATTCAGTAGTTGTCCAGCATGCCGGCTCCATGCGCCGAGACTGGCCTCGTGGGCAGCGATCCGCCGGGCCGACGCAGCGACCAGTCGGGATTCCGGCGGCCGATGACACCCGTGGCGACCTGATCTCCGGATGGGGTGGCCGACAAGTGATAGAGCACAAAGGCCGGCCGATGATGCTCTCGGGTCCGTACATCGTGAACGCGGGATTCAAGTGATCGAGAATCGCGACGCCCGATTCACCCACCTCGAACGACATGCGGTCGGCGATCGAACCCCCCTCGCTCGGCAGCGGCCAATCCATGCGGAAGAACGCCTCGCCGATGCTGCCGCGG
This sequence comes from Planctomycetaceae bacterium, assembly GCA_013813775.1. Classification (GTDB taxonomy): domain Bacteria; phylum Planctomycetota; class Planctomycetia; order Planctomycetales; family Planctomycetaceae; genus JACCRE01. The sequence continues at coordinate 12,352 of JACCRE010000261.1, read as the reverse complement.
TTCACCGATCGCAGGTCGCCGAACTCGGCCACCAGGAAACGATAGTGACCCGGCGTCAGTCCTTCGATGCGGCCCGTGACCTCGACCTCGCCCCCTTTCGGGCGAAAATGAACCGTGCCGCGCACGGCGTGCAGGCCGTCGTCGGAGGCGAGCACGCACACGCCGGCGATCTCCTCCGCCGGAATCGTCATGATGCCCGGCAGCGGACTGGACGCCACGTCGGCCGGCTCCTGCTGCGGCAATGTAATGTACCAGATCGCCGCGACGAGCGATGCAACTCCCGCGGCCATCGTCGCCAATCGGATCGACTTCATCGGTCATACGCTCCTGAACGGGTCGAATCAGCCGCGCGAGGCATACGGTGATTCGCCGCCGAAGTGGAGATTCTGACGGAATTCCGGGCCGGACGCCAGATTGGTCCGGGCGTCGAATCCGAGCGTCTATTGAGATCGGCCGTCTTATTAGGAGAAGACCCTGTCATTGATCGTTCCTTATCGATGTCACACGGCGACGCGGGATTTTCGACTTGGAACGCGAGCGGATGGTTCTGACCCGTCGCGAAGTGGCAAGGCGTCGAAACGAAAGCGGCCCACCGGCCATGGCCGGTGGCCTTTATGGTTGCACGCGTCCCGCATGATTAGGGGCGGACAAAAAAGGCTCCGGCGGTGCGACCGATGTCGCCAAAGCCGGAGCGATGGTTCTTCAACTCGATCGGCGACCCGTCGGGGACTCACCAGCCGCGATAACCCCAGCCGCCGTAGCGGCCGAACCCGCCGCGGCCGATCGACAGCGTGAAGCCCGACTGCCGAGGGAAGCCGTAGCCGTATCCGCCGTACCGCGGAGAGCCGAAGCGACTGGTGCCAATGCCGATGTTGATGCCGCGAAAGCCCGTCGTGCGGTAGGCGGGATAGGCGTAGCTCGACCCGTAAAATCCGTCGCCGTAACCGTATGCGGGGTAGCCGTATCCGTAGGACGGATAGCCGCCGCCCACGTAGCCGTAGGACGGGTAACTGTATCCGTAAGTCGGATAACTGTAGACGACGCTGGAATGGCCGCCGTAATAAACGGGGCCTCCGTAGAAGCCCCCATAGTGGGCCTCCGCGGTGGAACCCGTCAGGCTGACGCCCAACGCCGTCACTCCCGCAAGCATAAGCGATCTGAACATCACAGATTCTCCCCATCCACTGAGTTCGACGTCATGGCGACGCGCGGCGACTTGCTCCTTCCGTCAGGCATTTCCGACGGACCTGCACCCACTATTGTTGCGACTCGCGGGATGCGGACAGTCGGGGAAACGCCCTATTTCCGAAAGTGGAGAAACGCGAACGCGCGGCGGTGAGGGAAACGGGGAGGGACGGAAAACGGGCTGCCCCCGGCCACCGCGCGTCGCGCGACTCTTCGTGTTCGCCGATGGCCTCTCAGCGGAAGATGCCGAGTTGGAACCGATCGGTGCCGATCACGATCCCGCCACCGCCGTAAGGACGGCCGTAGAAACCGCCGGGCCGGCCGTAGTAGCCGCCGCGGAAGTTCGAGCGTCCGTGATACGGATAAGGCTGAATGAAGTAGCGGCCTCGATCGAACCGGCCGTGATCGCGATGGTGATGATGACCGCCGCGGTCAAACCGACTGTGGTCGTGATGGCGATCATGATGTCGCCCACGATCGTGATCATGTCGATCGCGAGCCTGGGCTTCGTTCGCAGTGCCGGCAAAACCTAAGCCGGCGGTCATCACGGCGGCGGAAAGCAGATGTCGAAACATGGCGGCGTCTCCCTTCGCTGAATGTTCAATGCGTCAGCGGACGTCCTGTCACGCGAGCGGTGCCTCTTGCGAACGAGAGAAACGCAAGCAGGGTGCCAGAACCAGGTGATTCGGCGGTGCCTGCGACGTAAACCGTGACATCGCGGTGAGAAACGCTTCGCAGGCGAAGGAGTCACCTGTTCCGCCTGCTCGCGAACTGTGTCGCACAACTAGGACAAGTGTCATCAGACCGATGTAAGCCCGCGATTCCAGACTGTGATCGCGGCGGACTGGTGGGTTACAGTCTATTGAAGACGTTGAAGTGCGATTTGAAGAGGAACGGCCGATGAAGATGAAGTGGAACGGGTGGCTTTGTGGCGTGTTGCTCGCCGGCACGGCGGTCGTCGTCGCTCAGGCCCCAAGCGGACAACCCGCCGACGCGCTTGCGGTGCGCAAGGCTCTCAAGCCGTTACAGGTCGTCGTCGGGCGTTGGCGCGGCAACACGTTCCGCGAGAACACGGTCCACGAGGCGTCGTGGGCGTGGGATCACACGACCAATCCGAAGCAACCAGCGCTCGTGATGACCGCCGCGAAGAATCCGTTTTTCCGCGAAGCACGCCTGTCGTTCGAGCCATCCTCGAAGAAGTATCTGCTCACACTGTCGGAACCCACGGGTGGCCAACGCGTGCTCGAAGGCAACTTCATCGAGGAACCCCAAGACCGGGTGGGCGACGACGGGCGCTCGCTCCAGAGGACGTATGCGATCCAGTTCGAACAAGTGGAACCGCAGACCGGCGAACGCTGGCGGGTGACGCTCAACCAGCAGGAGAACAACCGGTTTCTCGTGGAACTCGCGAAACGACGCGGCACCGCGCCTTTCCGCCGCTTCGACACGGTCTCAAGCCAGAGAGAAGGCACGAGCTTCGCCCTCACCGAAGAAGGCTACGGCGAGAAGACCTGCGTGATCTCGGGCGGCCTCGGCACGACGGCCGTCAGCCACGGCGGCCGCACCTACTACGTCTGCTGCTCAGGCTGCGAAGCCGCGTTCAAAGACGATCCTGAGAAGTGGATCGCTGAGTACGAGAAGAGCAAAGCCGCGAAGTGAAGCGGCGGCGCGATTCCCGTTCGGGTCGCGGGGCCGCGTGCCTCACCAACCGACTCTCCCTCTCGCCGTTTCCCACTCGCCCCTTCCCCGACTCGCCGCTACGTTTCCTGCGGTGGCACGGGCGGCGCACTGTAGTCGCGTCTCTCACGGTCCCAGCCGATGGGCAGGGCCAGCAGAAAGGCGACTCCCAGGTGCCACACCTGATCCCAGGCATGCCACCAGGCGTCGGGAATGTCGAACGGAAGAGCCATGCGTGCTGCTGAAGCGAAGGAAGACGCGAAGCCGGCTTCGTAAGTTTTTAGCATGTGAACTCGCCGGTGTCGCTGGCCCGCACTCACGCATCGCATCCCGGCATTCTCACCGGCCCGGGGGTAGGCCTTTCCCCGCTGCGAGATTTCACTCAGGCGGCGATGATGATCATGCCGCGATCGTCCGCCGGCTTTAAACCCGATCGATCATTCAACATCCGTCATCGGTGACGTCACCGATGGGCGATTCGGAGGAACGTTCCGTGCCCAAGACTTCGCTTCTTCTGTTCGCCCTGATGGCCTGCCTCGCCGGTGGCTGTGACGACGCGACCCAGCCACCGGCCGCGATGGAGATCGACGCCAACTCGACGACGAACCCCGTTCACTACAATCGGGACATTCCAGAGAGCGCTGTTCAATCGAACGAGGGCACCGAACGGACCAGCGAGCAGGCGGCGAACACCGAAGACGACGCGGCCGGCCCGCCGCAGGAAGATTCGCTCGCGGGAGCCTACAACCTCGATGACCAGCGAGGCCATCCGGTGCTGCTCGTTTTCGCCGGCGGACCCGACGTTCCCGAGTACGAACACATCAAGGCCGCGTGGCGACAGAGTGAATCCACCGCGAAAAATAGCGGCGTCGTGCTCGTCGAATCGCTGCTCAAGGGCCGCAGCCCCGAGGCCGGCAAGACGCTCGGCGGCGGTGAAAGCCAGGTCATGCGCAGCCGCTACGGCATCCAGCCCGCCCAGTTCAAGGTCATCCTCATCGACGCGAACGGCGACTCGATCGACGAATGGGAAGGCGAAGAGGCGAAGTTCGACGAGGTGCTGAAAGCGCTGGAAAGCTGACGGAGGGCCGGCCGTGACGGCGCATTACGCGCCGCGAGCATCACCTCATTCGGACGGCTGAGGCAGAGGAGAGCTTGGAAGCTGCCCCCAGACTTCGGTGCGCTCGTGATACGCTCGCAACGCCTCGCCAACCTGCTTGAGATTGCGTTTGACCGCGGCTCGGCGCTCCGCCTCGCGCGCTTGTTGAATTGCGGGTAATGCAAAGCACAGCGGCGATCAGTACCGCCAGTAGCAGAATGATTGAGATCGCAAAGATGGAGACACCCGCGATCAAAACTTTTGAGGCTTTTTTCATTGCAGAGCGTATTGGCGACGGTCAGGCGGCCCGGCTGATGCCGACCCTCGACACTGCGGCCGTGCTGCGATTTTCACTTGCCAGCACCCGATTGAGATAGATCAATCGTAGAAACTCCAGGAACTCGCCGAACGCTCGCGGCGTGCGATTCCACGCCAGCGCGACGCTGCGGAAGAACTCCATCTCGAACTTCGCGACGGCGAGATCCTGCGGCGCCTGCAACGGATCGACCTCGTCGGCTCTCCACGGTCGCGGGCAAAGCGTGTAGGCGGGGTGCTCGTCCTTGCGACCCCGCTGCGGCACGTCGTAGAGAACTGTCAACTCGCCCGTCGTGTTGAACTTCATCGGAAACGACCGGCAGGCCAGCGGTCGATTCGCGTGGATGCCGCAGCGCGCCGTGCCGAGCGGCTGCTCTTGCGTCACCTCGCGTTCGACAAGAAAGCCGCACTTCGTCGTGCCGGGGTGAGTCTCGCTCGCATCGTGCCGCAGGCAGATGACGAACGGCGTGTGCGGCTCATCGTCGAAGAAGAAGTGGGGCGCCATCCGCCGGGCCACGCGGCCTTCCGGATCGGCCCAGCGGCACGCGAACTCGTCGAACGCGCGGCCTTCCTCACGCTCGATGCGCAGCACGTCGGCCCCCGTGATCGGCACGGCGAACGACCGGCAACATCCGGCGTGACAGGCTTCACACGGACCCACAGGCACCCCGTTTGAAAAACAAACTCCCCTCTCCTCTGGGGAGAGGCGTCGGGGGTGAGGGGAGGTCTCACGCTCCCGTTGCTTTCGAGCTGGCTGCGAAACGAGAAATCAAGAGGCGGTACGATCGCGGTTTTCGCTTGAACCGCTGCTTCGTCCCCTCACTCCTGCCCCACTCCCGAGACGAGAAGGGCTCGCGATGCAACCGCAACCCGATTCGATGATCACTGCTAGCTTCGACAATCAAGGTGCTTCTTGATTGCCCGGACGCCGACATGTCCGACATTCCCGATGATCCGCAGGTCTTTCCCTCAGCCCTCAATCCTCATCATTCAACCTTTCCCGACCGGCTTCGGTCGCGGCTCTTCGATGTCATTGCGATCAATTTCGAGCGACAGCCCTTCCTTTGGCTCTTCAAGGCCCATCGTCCACAGCACTCCGCGGCTCACGAATCGCCGGTATGTTTCTTCGCCCCAGTTCTCGTGGAAGTGCAAGCCGACGAAGCCGAAGCTGCGTCCGCCGTTCGGCCGTTCCCATGCCCACGACACGGCTTGCGGAGCGTCGTCGATCGTGGTCGTCCACAGCGGGGTCACCGTTCCTTCGGACGCGAACTTGAGCGTGTAGTACCACTCATCGCGAATCGTGAGCGCTTCGAGGCCCGCCGTGATCGGATGCTCGCGATTCGGTTCGAGCGTGCGTTGATCGACGACGTACTTGCGATCGGGTCCGCCGTGGCAGCCGCCCCACAGGTTCTTCGCGACATCGATATACCGCGGATCTTTCGCGCCCACGGCCCAGTGCAACGCGGTGATACCCCCCTTGCGGGCGGCGAGCCGTTCGAACGCCGCGAGTCGTTCCGGATTCGATCCGACCCACTCCGATCCTTGGGACACGAACAGCACGACGCCATCGGCGGCGTCTACCAGCTTCGGAATGTCTCGCTGATCGTCTTCGGCATCGACCGTGCTGACTTCCAACCCCGGCATGTCGGCGAGCAAGCGGTGCAGAATGCGGACGCCCGCCCGGAACTCGTGCGTGTTCCATGGATGTCCGTCGGGACCCTGAGAGATCAGCAACAGACGTTTCGGCTGCCCCTCTTCGGCGGAAAACGCCGGGGCGGCGCACATCACGAGCAAAAGCAGCGCGTCAACGAATTGCATATTGCATTCTCCGACAGGCAAAACTGCGTTCTTCTGGAATTGAAGATTTTCTTGTACGGATTCCCGCGCCATTCGGCACTAATTCCGTGTCGTTCGGCCACCAGGCGTTCAAGTTCGGGAGATTTCGTCGTGCGGCTGACCCTCAGAACACTGCTCGCGTATCTCGACGATATCCTCCCGCCGGCCGAGACGAAAGAACTTGGCGAGAAGATTGCCGCGACTCCCGCAGCGGCGCAGCTCGTCGAACGCATTCGCGACGTGATGCGGCGGCGGCGTTTGACCGCTCCCGAACCGGACGGTTCCGGCGGCGGCATCGAGCCGAACCTCGTCGCTGAGTATCTCGACAACAACCTCGCCCCCGAGCGCGTCGCCGACGTCGAACGCATTTGCCTTGAATCCGACGTGAATCTCGCCGAGGCCGCGGCCTGCCATCAGATCCTCACGCTGGTCCTCGGAGAGCCGGTCGAGATCAGCGGACGGCTGCGCGAGCGGATGTATGCCCTTGGCCCGCAGGGAACCCCTCTTGAAGTTCCCGACGGACCGGCCCCTTCGAAAAGTGTTCGCGAAGCGAACGCCCGCGAGCAGCTCGCCGCGATCAAATCGGCGCAGGCTCCGAAGCCGAAACTCGTCTCGAAGAAGCCCGAGAGCCGTCTGCCGGAATACCTGCGCCAGAAACCGCTCTGGAAACGACTGCTGCCCTGGGCGGGGATCGCGGCGGTGATCGCGATCTGGTTCGGACTGCTCTACGGAGATCCCAGTCTCTTCCGCGGCGGCGATACTCAAGACGGAACCGACAACGCCGTCGCGGTCAACGAAGCTTCGGACGACAAGGTCGTTGAAGAGCCGGTCGAGGCACCGGACGTCACACCGAAGCCCGAGCCTGCGACCGTTATCGCGGCCACCGATCTTCCCGACTTGCCGGTCGATCCCGAGCCGCCCGCCGACGATCGACCGATCATGACCAACGAACCGCAGGAAGGTCCGGAGCCGGCGGGAGACGCTGCGGCATCGGCAGCAAAGCCTTCCGCACCGGAGCCCGCCGGGCCGACAACGCCTGAAGTTCAAGCTGTCGCCAAACCTCCGGCCGCCGGGCCGCCAGAGATCGACATCCTTTCGACGACGGGCAGCGTCTTGCGGTTCGATCCCACCTCCACTCAATGGTTCGCGTTGCCGGCGGGCGAGAATCCGCCGACGGGCGTCTCGATCGCGGTTCCGGAACCGTTCACGGCGGATATCGCCGCGTCGGGACTGGCGCTGCGACTTTCGGTGCTGGGAGGAACGCGATTCCTGCCGCTCGGCTCGACCGACGCAGCGGCCGTCGGCTTTGATCTCGCGCAGGGCCGCATCCGTTTCTCGGGCGACAGCGAGCAGCGGACGGCCGTCGAACAGATGATGTTCGCATTGCGTCTGGGCCGCGGTCTGTGGCGCATCGAACCCCTGACGCCCGACACGGTCTTCGGCATCGAGGCGTTGCCCTTGCAGCCGACGGGTGAAGGGCAGGATCTTTCCAAGCGCACGCCGCAGGGAGTGGTTTACGTCGCCGCAGGCACCGTGCGCGTCGCTGATGCGAATGGTCGCGTTGAAGTCGCGTCGGCGGGAAACCGTCTGATCCTCACGCCCGACGGCAATGGCGGCATCGGCGTTCCGCCCGGACCCGCCGATCCCGCTGCGGAACCCGAAGTCGCCGTCGCCGAGCCGTCACCGGAAGATGCCGCCGAAGCAGCGGTCGAGGCCGCCGACGCCGCATCCGCCGAGGAGTCCTTCGCCGTGGACGCACCACCGACGGCCGAGGAAGCGACTCCGGAAGCCGACGCGGATGCTGCTCTTGTCGACGCAACGCTGGTGGGACTGCCGGCCTGGATGACCCCGCGCGAGCCGACCTCGGCCGGGCGGCGGGCGATGGTCGCGTTCCAGAAGGAGTTCCTTCCGGGAGCGACGGTCTCCGACAGCCTGCTGCCGGCGGTCGACAACCCGATCTTCTACGTCGCGGAGCCGGCCGCGAAAGCCCTCGCTCTCATCGAAGACGTCGACGGGATGGTCAAAACGCTTCGCTCGGGCGGGCACGAGGCGATGCTGGCCGCGATCGACGGACTGCGGAACTGGCTCGGCCGCTCGCCCGAAAACGCCGAGCGACTCAAGCAGGAACTCAATCTCGTCTTCGCTCGCGAGGGGCTTTCCGAGACCCTCTACATCTTGTTGCTCGGCTTCAACCGTGAAGACGCGCGCGACGAGATCGTGGCCCTGCAACTGGCGGACTGGCTCGACCATCCCGAACTCGTCGTTCGCGAGCTGGCCTTCTATCACATCAAGCGGCTTTCCGGCGGCTTGAAGATGAACTACGTTCCGACGCACACCGCCGGTCAACGCTCCGGCGCCGTCAAACGCTGGAAGGATTTCGTCCTCCGCAACGGCGGGCTGGTCGTGGCACCATGATGCTCGTCGTCACGGAAGGAAATCACTTTTGAAGAACTGGTAAGGGAGAAGAACTTGAATCTCCCGCATAGAATCGCATCACCAGAGGAACCACTGGATGTAAGAGAGCTCAAAGTCTTTTCTATGACTGTCCGTCCCGCTCGCACCGATGAACTGAGCCGCGTCTTCCGGCTCACGTACGATCTCGGCAATGGCGGGTCGATGACGCAGCACGTCGTCGAGTGCAAGCGGAACCGTAAGCTGTGGTCGGGGATGCACTACGTGCTCGAAGCGCCGAGCGGGGAATTCGTCGCGATGCTCACGGCGTATTTGTATCGCCATCCGCACGTCGCAACGGCCATCGGCTTCGCGAACGTCTTCACGCCCGAACCGCTGCGCAATCGCGGCTTCGCCAGCCGTTTGATCGAGGGGACGGTCGACGCGTTCGAGTCTCAGGGACACGACGTGTTCTACCTGCTCTCCGACATCGGCACCGACTTCTACTCTCGCTTCGGCTTCAAACCGCTGCCGTTGAAGTACGAAGCCGCGCCCGAGTCGCTCACGATGCTCCGCTGCCCTGAAGGCGCCTGGCCGACGCTCAGCGGCCACGGCCAGTTTCTTCGCGGCCTGTTCGCATTTGTCGATTGAATCGCGGCCACGTCTTTCCGAATAGCCCCTCACACGGTGGCCCGCAGCGTCAAAACTCTCCGACGACCTCGCGACCGTTCCGGCTGCCGAGTCCGCGGTAGGCGCTTCGATCGATCGCGTCTGCGATGAATCGCACGCTTCCGTCGCAGAGACAGAAGAACGCGCCCCCGCCGTGATAGCTTCCGAACGACGATTCGATCTCGCACCCGGTGAACTCGGCCTGCCGCAGCCTCGCGTTCACGGCCGCCGCCGTCGAACCGACGAACTCTGTGAACTCCTGCCCCTGGCCTCCTGGCGCGAGGGCATGCGAGTATCCATCAATATCGGGGCTACCGATCGACCAGTGGTCGGTGTTCTCACGGGCGGTCATGTTGTTCGGATCGAGGCTGTTGCAGGCCTTCTCGAACTCGAAGTCGGTGTACGACTCGCCCAGCAGCAACGTGTTGCTCGTGCCGTCGGTCACGTGACGCAGGCCGAGCTTCGTGCAGCCGCCGAAGAGGCCGTCGATATCGGCGGGGTCTTTGAACGACGGCTTGGTCGCCGCTTCGCCATCGTGAGTCGCCGTCGACGAGGCGACGCCGCGATAGCTCGCGGGCACGCGGCCGGGGATGCCGTCGGCCTGCGGATGCGATTCGTCGAGATGCTCCGGCTGGTTCATGCTCGGGCACCGGAAGACGCCGAGCAAGGTGCCGCAGAGCTTCTCATTGCCGCCGCCCGAGCCCCAGTTGCCGGCCCCGGTTTCGGCGAACGTCAGACCGTTGTAATACCCGCCCTGTTCGAGCTGCGGCAGGATCATCGCCGACCAGCCGGTGCCGTGGTCATCCCAACCGAAGGGAAACGTGCCGTGCGTGTCGTGATAATTGTGCAGCGCGAGCGCGAGCTGCTTCAGGTTGTTGCGGCACTGGGTTCGCCGGGCCGCCTCGCGAGCCGATTGCACGGCGGGCAGTAGCAATGCGATCAACACCGCGATGATCGCAATGACGACGAGCAGTTCGATGAGCGTGAAACCGCGACGATGGCCGGCAGCAGGACGAATCGCTTGCACCACGGCTCCTCGGCGATGGCGCTTTGACCACGCCATCGCTCAGAGAACAGAAGCCGCCCTGCTGGCCCGCCCATCCCTCAACACGATGAGTATTGGAGGCCGCGCGGTCCTGATGCAATACGTAAGATCAGTATTTTGGGGAACGGCCGCATTGCGAATGACGGTTGCTCAGCGGTCCGCAGAGAGTGAAAACTGTTGCAACTCGTCCGGTCCCGGCGTCGCATAGGCCGGGTCGATCGCCCGGATTATGATCTCGCTATCAGCCGTCTGCACTTCGAGAGGGACAAGCGTGACGCCCTGCTCGTTGATCGTTTGCGCGTTTTCAGACAGATCCTTCTTTTCGATGCCCTCTCTCGGAAGCGGCGGGATGTTCGCGTTGTAGAACGCCGTGCACCACCAGCGACCTCGGTCGTCCTGAAACGGGGTGCCATGCCCCAGAAAGCGCCCGACGAACTTCCGCTCGGTGTAGGGGCCTTTGATGTCCTCAGCGGTCGCGTAATAGAGGTTGTAGCTCCCCTTCCGCATCTCGCCCGTCGACCAGCCGGTGCCGAACAGCACGTATTTGCCGCCGATCTTCCGCAGCAGACAGCCTTCGTGGCCCATCTTCGCCGTTTCGCCGGAAGGACCGATGGTCGTCGGCGGCTCCGCGCCGTCGGAGAAGTCATTTTTGAGCGGAGCGATCTGAGTCGCGCCCCAGATGAGCCACCAGGTGCCGTCATCGTCGCGGAACAGTGAAGGGTCATGCCGCTTGCCGATCGTCTCGCCCATAGGATGAGACCACGGGCCTTTGATCTCTGGTCCTTTGCTGAGAGCGAGATTCGCACCGTTGACGGGACTGGGGCTTGTGTGCACGAGAGCCCAGCGGCCGCCGACCTCATGGAGTTCCGGCGCCCACAACCGCCATTGCGCTTGCGGAACCTCTTCGAATCGCTTGGGACGGGCTTTGAACCAGATGCCGTCTTTGAGCGTGAAGGGGGAACCCAGGTCCTCCCAAACGGCGAAGTCCCTCGTCCGCCAGACGCGCGCCTGCCAGCCGACGAGACTGCCGTCCCCCAGCCCGGTGTTGTACTTCGCCTCGGGCGTCTCCTCTTGCTCGGGCATCTGTGTCGTGCCCGTCAGATAGAACCAACCGTCGGAGCCACGCACAATGTACGGATCACGAATCCAACCGTCTTTGACGTGGATGGCGCGGTCGTGAGTAGCGAAGGCGGTGCGGATTTCGTCGGGAGGGGCGGCGGCGTGGACGACTGCAACTGATGAGAGGAATGACGCCAAACAGAGACGATGTATCGTGGAGATGGCCATGACGAATCCGGTGAGCCGACGAATGAGCTACGTTCAGACGACTTAGAATAGATGACTCATAGATCAATTTCGATTGCTCATGCTTCCGCCGAAGCAAGAAATCGCTTGAGCCGGCCGGCAAGTCGGTCACGGACAGCAGGAGCGGTCTGGCACTCCCAGACGACCATCACGCCCCAACCAAGCCGTCGGAGCCGGCCCATATTTCGCTGGTCGCGAGCGACGTTGCGAGTGAACTTCTCCCGCCAGAACCGCCGATTCGCGGCAGGAGTCGATCGACCGCGCGGACACTCGCGGCGGTGCCAGAAGCAGCCGTGGACGAAGATCACTTTGCGGCGTGAGGCGAACACCAGGTCCGGGCGACCGGGCAGCATCGCCCTGTGCAATCGGAAGCGAAAACCAAGCCCATGCGCAAGCCGCCTGACGACCATTTCAGGCGCTGTGTGCTTCCCCCGCACCGCGGCCATAATGCGGCTGCGGGTCGCTTTGTCGAAGCAGTCACGCATAGCTGGCAACCCTATCGTCCGTGAAAACACCGGCGTCAGGCTGTTGAAGTTCCTTCTAAGCTCGACAATGGAACGAAATTGAAGTCGATACCATACGCTGCCGACAATTTGTTCGCGGGCGTGCTAGGCTCACAGCGGCGTCTCTATCTGGTCAAGTTCTCGAAAAATGCAACATCACAAGGCCATTGACCTGTTTTGCGGTGCCGGCGGAGCGACCACCGGTCTAGTATTACAGTTGTATTTCTGCAAACCGTCTGGTTATTCTTGAGCGCATCCCCAGGAGGTCGGGATGGATGCACAGGTGACGGAGCGGGATGTTGTGCGGTGGTCTCGGGAACTGGACCGCGT